>CAZUKD010000005.1:0-7878 GCA_964620825.1 uncultured Ectothiorhodospiraceae bacterium | reverse complement strand
TCAAACCGGAAACAAATAAGCTTGGAAGCAAGGAGATCAAGGCGCTGGCGACCCAATCTCCCATCGGCGGAATCCTCCAAGGCGCCCGGAACTATTTCCAAAAGAGTGATCCGCCAGGCAGTAATAGCTGCCCCGCCAAGCGCTATGTGGTATTGGTAACCGACGGCCTGCCGACCGAAGACCTCAGCGGTTCGAGTTGGCCTCCCCTGGGGTCTATTTCCGGTAATAAATACAAAGTGACAGCCACCTTCAACCTCAAAACCGGGGGGACGATTAAAAATACCGACCCCGGCTTTGCCGTAGCGGTAGCCAACGGCAATACCGCTGGTCTTGTCGCCACCGCCACCAACGACCAGGCCCTGATCGATACCATCGATCAGTTGCAGGCGCTTGCTAAGGCCGGGATCAAGACCTACATTGTCGGTATGGGCGCAGGCGTGGATCCTTCCAAAAATCCGGCCGCGGCGGCCACCTTGAAGGCGATGGCGATCGCAGGGGGCACTGGCCACTACTTCCCCGGCACCTCTCCTCAAGCCGTCGTTAACGACATGCAGGTCATTTTCGCGCAAATCCAGGCGGCTAACCGGTCAGCGACATCGGCGGCCGTTAGTGCTGGAAAAATCCAAAGCAACACCCTTGTCTATCAGGCCCAATTTTCGACCCAGCCGGAATGGAGCGGGAATGTTGTCGCTTATCCCATTCAGATTAAGACAGGAGTCATTACAGTTAGCACAACCCCGGAATGGAAAATGGCAAATAAACTGGGCCAGCAGCTCAGCAGCCCAGGATGGCGTACCTTTCCATCGGCCACCTGGAATCCAAAAAAAGGTAAAGGGGTACCTTTCACCTGGGCCAGGCTGGACCCCGCCCAGCAAAAAGATCTGACCTCCCATTGGAAGAAAAACTGGAGCCTAACAAAAACCCTCTATGGCAAGGAAGTCGTTAATTTTATCCAGGGCCGGAACGATTTAAAGAAACACTTCCGTTCCCGGTCCGTGCTCCTGGGTGATATCGTAGACAGCACCCCGGTTGTTGTCGGTGCTCCGTTTTTCGTCAGTGGGCTTTCCGCGCCCAGCGGATCATCAACGCAGACTCGCGCCGCTTACCTCGCCGCGAGCAAAGCCTACGATAGCTTCTACACTAAAGAAGTGAGCCGCCAGCCGATGCTCTATGTGGGCGCCAACGATGGGCATTTGTATGGTGTCAATGCCAATAATGGAACACCGATGTTCTCCTTCGTGCCCAACGGGATCTATCACGATCTGGCCCACCTGACCCAGAGAGACTACAACAAACAGCATCGGTTCTATGTCGATGGTCCAGTTGTAGTGGCGCCGCTCCCCTTTTCCACTGCGGGCGTCATTCAGTGGCATACCGTCCTCGCCGGTGGCTTGCAAGATGGCGGGAAAGGCATTTATGCGCTGGATGTGACTCATCCTGGATCGATGACAACGAGTAGCGAAGTGGCCACCCATGTGCTGTGGGATATCACCAACGCAACGCAGGGTTTCAGTCATCTCGGCCTGACCTACAGCCAGCCGCAATTAGCGGTTATGAATATTAAGAAGGCGAACAGCCCCCCGGTCCCCACGTCGGTGGCTATTTTCGGTAACGGCTATAACAGCAAAGGCGGCATGCCGTACCTGTATATCGTCAATGCCCAAACAGGAGTCTTGATTAAGTCCTTTAATTTGTGTACCCCTAAGACCGGAATTGAACCTGCTGCTTGCAAAACTTCAGGGCCTAATGGTTTGTCGACCCCTGTCGCCCTTTCTACCCAGGGGGACGGAGTCATCAACCGGGTCTATGCGGGTGATTTACAGGGCAACCTGTGGAGATTCGATCTGTCATCACCCGATCCGGCCCATTGGATGGCCAGGGTGCTCTTCAAGGCAATAGGGCCAAAGGGCACAGACCAACCGATTACCGATCAGCCGGATGCTTCCTTCGCCCCTTTCGGGGTCAAGGGTATCATGGTCTTCTTCGGTACCGGCCGGAT
Organism: uncultured Ectothiorhodospiraceae bacterium; assembly: GCA_964620825.1. Classification (GTDB taxonomy): domain Bacteria; phylum Pseudomonadota; class Gammaproteobacteria; order DSM-5130; family Acidihalobacteraceae; genus Acidihalobacter_A. The sequence goes on along the minus strand of CAZUKD010000005.1, from coordinate 5,879 downwards.
GCTAAGTGTCGGGGATCTTACCAATACCCGCACCCAGCCCTTCTACGGGATACTGGACCGAGACTCCAACCCGAATTCATGGCTGACTCAAGCGGATCTGCAGCAACAAATCATCCAGCAGACGACTTACCAGGGAACAGGGCCGGGTAATGTTTCCGTAACCCGGACAGTGCGTACAATCAATACTATTCCAGTGAATTATGCGAATGTAGACGGATGGTATATGGATCTCCCGATTTCAGGTGAGCGGGCCACCACCCATCCCTCGGTATTTTCACAAGAAGTTATCTTTACCACCAATACCCCGCCGGCAAATGCCTGTAACGGGGGCTTTCAAAGCTTCCTGATGGTGGTTAATTTCGCCAATGGCGGAGCATTCGGTGTCCCAATGCTCGATCTCAATCATGATGGACAAATCAATAGTACCGATCAGGCCCACGGAAAAAACCCGATCGGGGTAAGCATGGGTGGCGTTTTCTCGCCAGCACCCACCGTAGCGGTTACGCCAAACGGCCATTCCGTGATTATGATTTCCAATTCCAATGGTAAGATTCCAATCATCCAAAATAAAGCCGGGCTGAAAAGGGGTATTATCAACTGGGTCGAGCTTCGCTAATTCACCAGAGACAAGCAGCCATGATCAAATTCAATGCAAATAAAGGTTCAGGATGGTCTAACCCCTTAATCGACAGTCTGTTCATCTTGATATTGTGCGCCGGGATGGGGGCTCCATTACTGGCTCAGGCGAGCCGGGTTATCCCTACCGCCACACTTCATAACGGTGAAATTGTCAACCTTGACACAGGAATGATTATGGATGGGAAAGACCGAGGTGGAAAAATCCCTAATTCTCTATTGCGCGGCTTACGCCATAAACAAGGATATAGGCGTCAGGAATCCGGTCATTGAACGCCTTAAAACCAACTAGTGTCACAAGCCGCCACGGGTAGATAATGAAAATGAAGAGGCCTTACAATGTAAATAGCAGTCAACCCGGCCGAGCGCATGGCTTCACTCTGATCGAGCTGATGATCGTGGTCGCCATTGTCGCTATCCTCGCGGCGGTCGCGTATCCACTTTATCAAAACTATCTCCTCCGAGCGCACCGCACGGCAGCGATTACCACCTTGCTCCATATCGCGGGCCAGGAAGAGCGCTATTACTCCACCCATAACGCCTATGCCACCGGCTTGACCGGGCTGGGTTATGCGGCCACCGGCATCCAGGTACCCAATAGCACAGCCTATTACCGCGTCACGCTAGCCACCAATACTGCGGAGGACTATATCATCACCGCGAGTCCTGTCGGCTCACAAAAACGTGATCGGCAATGTCAAATATTCACGCTAAATGGCCTGGGTATAAAAAGCATTCAAGGGGGTACGAAATCAGCCACTCAGTGTTGGCGATAGTGTTACCGGAATGACCCGGGCAGACCGCACACAACCTGATTTTGATTGACCTGATCTACCGCTCACTTTTGCAAGATCAGGCGCGCAGCGCGTGTGGCAGGCTGAAGGTGACATGCTCTTCGCGGCCGGCGCGTTCAGAATGGGTGCTGACGCCCCACGCTTCAAGCCGTTTAATGACATCTTGCACCAACCGTTCGGGCGCGGAGGCGCCGGCAGTCAGACCGATACGGCGCTTACCTTCGAACCACTCCCGGCGCAGATCCTCGGGGCCATCCACCAAATAGGCGGGTACGCCGGTTTTCTCACCAAGCTCACGTAAGCGGTTGGAATTGGAGCTGTTGGCGGAGCCGACCACCAGCAAGACATCGCATTCATGGGCGATTGCGCGCACGGCATCCTGACGGTTTTGAGTGGCGTAGCAGATATCGTCCCGGCGCGGTCCCCGGATAGCCGGAAAACGCCGGCGCAGCGCCTCGATCACCACTTGCGCGTCATCCACGGAGAGCGTGGTCTGGGTTACAAAAGCCAGATGCTCAGGATTATTGATCCGCAACCGATCCACGTCTTCCGGGGATTCAACCAGATAGATTGCGCCGCCCTGCGCAACGTCATACTGACCCAGTGTTCCCTCGACCTCGGGATGGCCCTGATGGCCGATCAGGATCGTCTCGCGCCCTTCCCGGGCGTAACGGGTCACTTCCACATGCACCTTTGTTACCAACGGACAGGTGGCATCGAAAACGCTGAGCCCCCGCGCTGAGGCTGCTTCACGCACCGACCGGGGCACACCATGCGCGCTGAACACCAGCGTGGCCCCATCAGGGACTTCAGACAGCTCCTCGATGAAAATTGCACCCTTGGCGCGCAACCCGTTGACGACAGAACGGTTATGCACCACTTCATGGCGCACATAGACCGGCGCACCGTATTGCTCCAGCGCACGTTCGACGATTTCGATGGCGCGATGCACGCCAGCGCAAAACCCGCGCGGATTAGCTAGCAGAATTTCCATGGTGAAACCCCGTTGATCTGTCATTGTGGATAGGGCTTATAAATTACGCCTTCAGGAGACCGGAGTCACGCTTTCTCCTGGTCTCTGCTACGATCTACGGGTGAATGCTTGCCAAGAAACTGTTAAATCCTTAGGCTTACAGAGAATCCCTTCCCGATGGATTGCTTTCATGGATATGATTTTCATTCACGCGCTGCCCGTCGAAGTACATATCGGCGCCTCTGCCTGGGAGCAGCGCATCGTCCAGATATTGCAAGTGGATATCGAGCTCGCCACCGATACGATCCAGGCAGCCGAGCGCGATGATCTGACCCTGACCATCGACTATGCGTGTGTCGCCCGGCGACTGCAAGCATTAGGGGCTTCGAGAAGCTGGCAGTTAGTGGAAACCTTTGCGGAAGCAGCAGCGGCCTGCCTGCTCGATGAATTCCCCACTTCCCGGGTGCATCTACGTATTGTAAAGCGGGTGGCATTACCCAAACTGACCGATGTGGGTGTGATCATCGAGCGGACGCGCCAACCCGCATGAGTATCTGCCGCCTTGTTTTTCTCAATATCGGCGATTCTGTGACTCTGCGCTTTTGGAACACCCACCTGTTGCTGGAAACTCCCGCCGGGCATCTACTGCAATACCCATTGCGCAATTGCAGACTGCAGGGCGGCGGCTTTTAATGATAGCGGCGCAGCATCCTCCGCTGACGCCTGGCCAGGTAATTGCCATCGGCAGCAATATCGACCCGGAAACCAATATACCCCGCATTCTATGGCGCTTACTCGATCACTTTGCTCCACTCTATCTAAGCCGGATACTGCGTACCGATCCGGTGGGTATCCATTCGCGTGCCCAATTTCTGAATCTCGCCGTATTCATTTCCACAGAGCATTCTGTGGCCCAACTGAAAACTCTAACCAATACCATTGAAACGAGATTAGGCCGCGATCGTGCGGATCCGGGTCACTCACGCAAGGATCGCCCCGCCGATCTGGATATTCTTTTCGCCATCCATCCCGGCAAACCACCCAGCCTGTATTTCGAAGGTAATTATCAACGGACGGTGGTGCTCGATCTGTTGGCCTGGCTCGGATTAAACCCGCCACCACCGCAGCTTCCGCCCGGCATCACCCTCAATCTGGGTGGCGTTTCAGCGGGCGAGATGCCGGCCACCATCAACCGGGATCGCCGCACCGGTCATGTAATCATTGTCGAGCACGGCGCGTAAGGCCAGGTAAATGGCCTCCGGCCCACCTTCTCGCCCAAGCGGCGTTTCCGCGAGAATCCGCTGACGCACTTCCGGGGTGTAATCGGGCTGAAACAAAATGGGGCCCGGGCGAATACAGTTAACCTTAATGATCGGTGCCAAGCGCATCGCCAGCGATTGGCTGAGACTTTCCAGGCCCGCCTTGCTGGAACAGTACAAGTCGAATTCGGGTAGGGGATGTTCCGTGAAGATATCAGTAATGTGCACGATATCCGCCGGCTGGATTCGGGACGCTTCGAGCAGGGGCGTTAGTTCCAGATTGAGCAGATAAGGGGCCAGCATGTGAATTGCAAAAAAGCGCTGATACTGCTCTGCCGCGGCATGCGGCTCCCGTAAGCTGGGTGCAAACAGTGAAGCATTGTGGATAACCGCGCGTAGGCGCTTGGTGACACTGCGCACGGATTCGGCCAGACTCAGGGCGCCTTCTGCATTATCGAGCGCACCGGAAATGGTCACCACACCACGCTGGCGCAGTGCTTCCACTTCTTCAGAATCCCGGTGATAATGAATGATGACTGATACACCCTCATCAAGCAGCCGCTGGGCTAGATGCAAACCAATCCTGCGCCCCGCGCCCGTAATTAGAATAGGATCTGGATACATGTCGGAATTCCTGTGTGAATCAAACCCCGATCTTAACCTGGAATCCTCATCCCTGAGCCGCTACCTTGCGCTCTGTTGGCTTTCCGCTTGCGACCAATTCACTGAAGGCGATGATTTCTAACGGAAATTTACTACTTCCTCAACTGACATCCTACTTATTTCCAATGCCTGCCAAGTCTCACTCCAGATCTGCAGCCTACCTGCTACCTAATCCGGGCCCGGCAGCGCTACGCCATAGCAAACGCCTGAGTGGAAGCATTGCCCAGGCGATCTCTGCCGAAGGCGGATCGCTTGCCTTTGATCGCTACATGCACATGGCCCTGTATACACCCGGACTCGGCTATTACAGTATCGGCCAACCACATTTTGATATGGGTGGAGACTTTGTAACCGCCCCGGAAACGGGTGAGCTATTTGCCCGTGTACTCGCCCGACAGTGCGCCGAGGTGCTAAACCAACTCGGAGGCGGCGATATTGTAGAACTAGGTGCAGGCTCTGGAGCCCTGGCCCGGTACTTGATTGACGAGCTCGAGCGGCTCGATACACCCTGGGAACGTTATCGTATTCTCGAACCAAGCCCCGGACTGCGGGAGCGCCAGCGGGAGCGTTTGACTGAAATCGCCATTTCCCAAGGGCCTATCGAATGGCTTGATCAGTGGCCAGGCTCCCCCTGGCAGGGCGTCTTGATCGCCAATGAAGTACTCGATGCGATGCCGGTGCGTTGTTTTTGCCTGCGTAACGAAGAAGTCCTGGAGCGCCGGGTCACATTCCAAAATGATCGGTTTAGTTGGGCCGAGATTCCGGCGGATAGACACTTTGCAAGCCAGGTTAAACAGGCACTCGGTCAGCCAGTGGAAACCTATCCCGAAAATTACACCAGCGAGCTGACTCCCCGGTTGGCTCCCTGGTTTAAAGGATTGGCAGAATATTTTACCCACGGCGCGGCATTTTTCATTGACTATGGCGATGCCCGGAGTGAACGCTATCATCCGGGCCGTTCGGCAGGTACTTTGCGGGCATTTTACCGGCATCACCTGCTGGATGACCTATTCTGGTATCCTGGACTCTGCGATCTGACCGCTGACGTTGATTTTAGCGCCGTTGCCGCCGCTGCAGTTGCCAGTGGTTTCGAAGTACCTGGATTTACCCCACAGGCGCAATTTCTATTGGGTGGCGGCCTCGAAGTAGTATTTTCACAGTCTTTCGCTCTAGCAGAGGATTTATCCACGCAGCTGCGCCTGGCCCAACAGGTCAAGCGGCTGACCCTGCCGGAAGAAATGGGTGAACGCTTCAAGGTCATTACCCTGGCCAGGGGTGATGTACGCCAACCCTCAGGCTTTCAGTTGCGGGATCTGCGTGATCGGCTGTAAGAAACCGCATCAATCTGGCGACAAATAGCTAAAGTCTGGAAAAGCTGTCGATGGACTCTATATTTCTCCCCTGCGCAAAACCCTCTCCCTTCACAATCAGGAATCCGAGGTGAATTATGAGTAACACGATTCATATCGTCTGCCTTCATTGCCTGGCAGTCAACCGCAAGCCTTGTCCAACATGAAATGAGTCTGAAGCTGGAAGAGGAACCGTTCATGATGG
>CAZUKD010000004.1:0-57835 GCA_964620825.1 uncultured Ectothiorhodospiraceae bacterium | reverse complement strand
GACAGATGACTCTCTCACCCCCTCTTCAGACTCATTTATGGATTGGGGAATACTCTGACCCCATTCTTAATTTCGGCGATCTTGATAACCGGCTTCCCTGATGGGGAGAATTGGATATTGCGAAAGGCTATGCCATTGACCCATTCGGCCAGGTCATAGACGGTATGGCTATCCCAATCTTCCCGAAACTGAGGACGATATAGCTCATCGTGAACACTGTTGCTCTGTGCATCACTCCCCATAACCCAAAGCCTCCAGATTCTTCCTGATCGTGGCCTCAAGCTCATCGGCTTTGGCAAACTGGGCGTAGAGTTCGGCGGATAGCTCTTTCATCTTTTCTGCAAACGGCACACCGTCATCCTCGACCTCCTCCGCGCCCACATAACGGCCGGGGGTCAACACGTAGCCGTGACTTTTGATGTCGTCGAGCGTGGCCGATTTCCACCAACCCGCCTTGTCTTCGTAAGGGCGAACACGAGGATTCGCCCTTACTGTGTTGCGCCAGTTGTGATAGACGCCGGCGATGGTGTTCAGATCCTCCTCGGATAGTTCACGATGCACACGGTCCACCAGTGTGCCCATGTGCCGCGCGTCGATAAATAGCGTCTGTCCTGAGCGATCGCGGTAGTTGCGTTTATGGTCCGCCTTTTTGGAACGCGTCACAAACCAGAGACATACCGGAATCTGGGTGGTGTAGAAAAGCTGACCGGGCAAGGCGATCATACAGTCCACCCTATCGGCTTCGATTATTGCCTGGCGGATGTCGCCTTCGCTGTTAGTGCTGGTGGACATGGAGCCGTTGGCCAGGACAAATCCCGCGATGCCAGTGGGTGCCAAATGATGGATGAAGTGCTGTATCCAGGCGTAGTTGGCATTGTTGACAGGTGGTACGCCGTATTGCCAGCGCACGTCTTCTCGGAGGCGTTCGCCGCCCCAGTCGGATATATTGAACGGGGGATTGGCCAGGATAAAATCCACCTTGAGGTCTTTGTGTAGATCGTTAAGAAAACTGTCGGCCTGATGTGGGCCAAGATCGGCGTCGATACCGCGGATGGCGAGGTTCATCTTGGCCAGCTTCCAGGTGGTCGGGTTTGATTCCTGGCCATAGACGGCGATGTCACCCAGGCGGCCGCCATGCTCTTCGACGAAGCATTCCGACTGCACGAACATGCCACCTGAACCACAGCAGGGATCCAAGACGCGGCCCTTGCAGGGCTCGATCATTTTCACTAATGTACCACGCATTGCGGGGTGTAGAACTCACCACCGTCTTTGCCTTCGGCTGCTGCAAAGCGACCCAGAAAGTATTCATACACCCGACCCAGAGGATCTTTCACGCCGGATTTCCTGGCGTGTAACTCGACGTTGCCGATGATATCGACCAGCTCGCCCAAGCGGTGTTTATCGAGTGCCGGACGTGAGTAATCCTTGGGTAGCACGCCCTTGAGGGTCGGATTTTCCTTTTCAATGGCCGTCATTGCGTCATCGATGATCTTGCCGATGGTCGGCTGCCTGGCCTCGGTCTGAATCTTTTGCCAGCGGGCGTCCTTGGGTACCCAGAAGATATTGGCGGCTGCGTATTCGTCCCGGTCTTCGGGATCGCTGTAGTCGCTCTCGGCGGCCGCTTTGAGGATGTCGTACTTGGCCTGGAAGGCGTCGGAAATATACTTGAGAAAGATCAAACCGAGTGCGACATGCTTGTACTCGCCTGAATCCATGTGACCGCGCATCTTGTCGGCTATTTCCCACAATTTATTCTCGAAGCCCAGGTTGGCACCGTGACTATTATCGTTATTGGTCATGTATTCCCCTCTTTATCTACCTAACGCGCAGTGGCTCGAACGAATCGTTGAACGAAGTCGCCGGGTGGTGGAATAATCCAAGCATCCTCATTGAGCCAATCCCCTACATTATCCTTTATGCGAGTGCTTATGCACTATATGATCATCCCGGTAGGCTGGTGCGCTTACCGGGTGTCCAGTCATCGATTTTGATCGGGCACTTTTCCAGCGTCATGTATTTGCTGTGAGTACGAGGGATATAGATGCCACGCATTATTTTATCTCCGGTCGTTCCGGCCTGGTTCCCGACACCACACTTCAGCCGAAAGATCTTGATGATATGCGATCAGTCTTGTCGATGGATTAGTATCCTCAGGTGTCGGATTTCGCCTTGATAATCGTTGCCACTACCTGAATAACTAGTATAGATTAGTAGACAGATGAGTTGTGGAGGAGTGAGTCATGCAATGGCTGAAGCGGATTATGTGGACCCTGGGGATCCTGTTGGTTCTCTTGATTGGTGGAGGAATCACCTTCATTATTACCTTTAATCCAAATGCCTATAAGGGGCAAATCGAATCCATGGTCAAGGCGCGAACTGGCCGGGTGCTTATTCTGGCCGGCCACATCCGCCTTTCCATTTTCCCCTGGCTGGGTTTGCGGTTGAACGATGCCAGTCTCAGTAATCCTCCGGGGTTTGGAATAAAACCATTTGCCAAGGTTAGAGAAGTCAGCCTGCATGTACAGTTGTTGCCACTCCTGCAGCGCCGACTGGTAGTGAACCGGGTGGTTGTGAACGGCCTTGATTTGAATCTGCTGCGTAATCGACGCGGAGAAGTCAATTGGGCCGGCCTTGCGGGATCTCCGGCAAAGCCAGGACAAGGGATGCTTGCAACGAGTCCGGGCAATCCAGCACCAGTGGCAGCAGGTGCGCCGTTCGCCATTGCGATCGCAGGTATTGGAATTCATAATGCCCGTGTGGCTTATACGGATCACGAAACTGGCCGTCGTTGGGTGTTGGCACCTCTTGACTTGTCTGTTGGGCGGGTTGCCTCTGGTCGCCTGGCGCCTTTGGATTTGCGCTTCCATATTGAGTTGAATCATCCCGCTATGAGAGTTGAGGCACATCTCACCGCGCGATTGGGGGTGGATTTCCGGCGGCATAGTTACCACCTGGAAAACCTGGTGTTGGCGCTGGGTGCTCAGGGTGCGAATTTCCCCAACGGTGCTGAAAAAGTCCACCTGCAAGGCAATATAGCAGTGGCAGCCCAGGATGGAGGTCGTTTCAGCCTGACTGGAATGCAGTTGATTGCAAACAATACGCACCTCAATGGCGGATTAGAAATACGCAATTTTAGACGCCCGAATATACGCTTTCAACTGCAGTCACCCGCTATTAACTTGGATCATGTCATGGCACTCTGGCCCGCGCCTGCCGCAGGCCAGACTCAAAAAACACCTTCCACCCAGGCGGTTAGCGGAACAAAACCGATCAATTTGCCGGTTTCCCTGTTGCGACGAATGACCGTGACTGGCAAGGTCACGATTAGTCGTTTGGTGGCACAGAAACTGCGCTTAGATAATGTGCAAACCATGATACGGGGAAGTGGCGGTAAGCTTTTGATCACATCGCTTTCCGCCCGGCTTTACGGCGGCAGCTTGCGAGCTTCGGGAGGATTGAATGTCCGGGGACGCCTGCCTCGCTATACGCTGTATGCACAACTGAAAAATGTGCAGCTAGGACAACTGCTCAAGGATTATGCGGGTGATAGCTACCTGACGGGAGTAACCCAATTCGAGACCCGACTGGGGTCCGTGGGGCGGACGCCGGATAGTCTGGCCCGCCAGTTGGAAGGGCAGATGAAGCTTGCTATTACTAATGGTTCTTTCCAACATTCTCGCTTAGCGCAACGGCTGGAAACCATCCTGATGATTTTGAAATCAGCGCGAGATGGCAAACTGATGCCGCCGGCTTCCCCTACGGCGAATGTCTCTGCTGGTTCTGCAACCCGTTTTGTTGCGCTAACGGCCACCGCACAGGTGCATGGTGGAATCATCGATAATCAGGATCTCCTGTTTAATGCGATCAAATTCAAGGCCAATGGTCACGGAACTGCCAATCTGGTTAGCCATCAGGTTAAATACCTGCTTGATCTCAGTAAGTTGCACGGCAAAGGGGCGGTGGTTCCTCTGCAAATTCGTGGCCCCTTCGATGATCTCAAATATGATCTGAAGCTGGGCCAGATGGTTCAGCGGGCCGCGCAGCAGAAACTACAGCAGGAGATCCAGAACAAGCTAGGAAAGCAGTTACCCAGGAATGTTCAGCCAGCAGTCCAGAATCTGCTCAAAAGACTATTTTGATGGGCTGCGGTAAGAGACAGGCTGAACCAGTATCCGGGCAGGCTTGGGGTCTCGGAGCGGAGCAGTCCGGGCCACCGATCGGGAAACGGGTGCTGGAATGGTGGCACCGATGTGGATGTAAGAATCTCCCATGGCAACGGGAAGTGAGTCCTTACCGCGCCTGGATCGCCGAAGTCATGCTTCAGCAGACTCAGGTCAATACGGTGATTCCTTATTTTGACCGTTTTATTCATCACTTTCCCTCCATAGCCGATTTGGCTGCGGCATCGTTGGATGAAGTTTTGGTAACCTGGGCGGGGCTGGGTTATTATGCGCGCGCTCGCAACTTGCATAAGGCGGCAGGGATTATCATGGTGCAATATTCCGGGGTGCTACCGCAAACCCTGAAGGCATTGCAGTCTCTGTCTGGAATCGGTCGTTCGACGGCGGGAGCGATCCTGGCCCAGGCTTTTGGATTACCCGCCCCCATTCTGGATGGCAATGTTAAACGTGTTCTGTGCCGCTATCATGCTGTTTCAGACTGGCCGGGCGAGGCCGCGACAGCGAGAAAGCTTTGGCGTTGGGCTGAATACCATACCCCGCACGATCAGGCGGGAGAATACGCTCAGGCTATCATGGATTTAGGGACACTGATCTGCACTCGCCGGCAGCCAAAGTGCGAACAATGCCCCGTACATGAAAATTGTCGGGCGCGCCAACAGGGTCATCAGCAGGTATGGCCGGTTTCCCGTGCGCGATCCCCTCGACCGATGCGCGAAGCGTGGTATCTGGTTTTGCGGAATCAAGCGGGTTGGATTGGTTTGTATCGTCGTCCACCCAGCGGTATTTGGGGTGGTCTTTGGTGCTTCCCGGAATTCAAATCCTGTGGGTTGGTCCAGGTATGGTTAAATGAGCATTGGCCGACAGGAAAATACTTGTTGCGGAATCTGCCGATAATCAAGCATGAGTTCACCCATTTTCACCTGCGCCTTCATCCGTTGCTAACGGATATTGAAACCCCTATTTCGGGTGGGGTGCAAGGATCACCTCTAGTCTGGTATAAACCAGGTTCACCGCGACCGGGTGGATTCCCTGTGCCAGTGGATGAAATCATCGACCATATTGGTCTGGCCGGTGCAACTGAATGAAAATCACCTAGGAGTGCAGAGTTATGACCCGAATGATTCAATGCGTATATCTGGGGAAAGAAGCGGAAGGTTTGGATCGTCTCCCTTATCCTGGAGAGTTGGGTAAGCGGATTTGGCAGAGTATATCCAAAGAAGCATGGCAGCTCTGGCTGCGTCATCAAACCCTGTTGATCAATGAATATCGATTGAGTCCAATGGATCCCAAGGCACGTAAGTTTCTGGAAGAGGAGATGGAAAAATTTCTATTCTTAGGAGGGGCATCCAAACCAGGAGGGTATGTGCCACCGGCAGAATAGAAGCAATCACTGGGTGGAGAAGTACCGGGAGAGGTTAGGTTTGAGGATGAGATACCTGGTTCCAGGGCATGTTATCCTGCCACTGACTTGGCTTCCAGATAACCTTGCAATGAAAAAAGTCTATGCCGCTCCTGATCTGCTGACTACCGGGCATGTTCACAATTTGCTGCAACAAGCAGGTATTTCCACCCAGATTCATAATTATTTTCTTTCCGGTGCACTGGGAGATCTACCGATCAATGAATGTTGGCCGGAGATTTGGGTGGCGGATGCTGACGAAGTCAGGGCACTATCTATCCTCGCGGAGATTGAGGCCCAGGAAAAAAACCCGAAACCTCAGTGGGTTTGCCATCGCTGTGGCGAACTCAATGAGGGGCAATTTAGTGAATGCTGGAAATGTGGCACAACTCACCCGGATAACCCCTCTATATCCTGAAACCCGGGATTTACGAAATCAGCGAGGGCCGCTGTAGGCGGTACTGGGAGGTATTGCTTTGCTTGGTTCGCTCTTTTTCTGGATTTTCCAGTGGGTTCCTGCGCCGTGTTCTGTGTGATGTCTATCAAGATCAACCCGATAATGTGCTTGAGCTCATTATATCGTGAGCTGATAGGATATCCGCGCGAGTAGGCGAGGGAGTTCTGGATGCCTGCATTCTCAAACAGAGAAAGCCTGGCCTCGGAAAATTGCGGTTGAAGGTTGGCAGGGTGCGCCCCATATTAATGGGGTTCTTTTTCTATTTTTGGTGAGTGGAAGGGTGTATGGAATACAAGGATTATTATGCTATTCTCGGTGTTTCCCGCGATGCCGATCAAGCAGCAATTAAAAAAACCTATCGCCGCTTGGCGCGTAAGTATCATCCGGATGTCAGCAAGGAAAATAATGCTGAGGAGAAATTCAAGGAAGTCAATGAAGCTTATGAGGTTTTAGGGGATGCCGAGAAGCGCAAGGCCTATAACCAATTGGGCGCTAATTGGCGGGCCGGGCAGGATTTCCACCCACCTCCGAGACGGGGGCATTTTACTCAAGGTGGGGCTGGAGCGCAGAGATTTGAACAGGGTGGTTTTGGTGGCGCCGATGTGGGCGGATTCAGCGACTTTTTTGAAAGCCTGTTTGGAGGGGGGTTCCAGCAGGCGAGTGGTTACCGGACAAATCAGGGATTTCAGGCGCGTGGACAGGATCAGGAAGCGGAGGTCAGCATAGATCTGAATACCACTTTCCATGGTGGACGCCAGACCTTGCACATGTCAGATGGGCGAACATTGTCGGTTAGCATTCCCGCGGGTGTTCGTGATGGTCAGCGTATACGCCTCTCAGGCCAGGGAAGCCCTGGGTTCGGCGGCGGTTCGGTGGGCGATTTGTATTTGCAGGTCAAGATTCGCCCACATCCGATTTATCGTCTGGAGGGCCGAAATATTTACATGGAGTTACCGATTGCTCCCTGGGAGACGGCATTGGGATCTACCGTTACCGTTCCCGGTCCAGCCGGAAAAGTTGATGTGAAGATACCGCCAGGTTCCCGCAGTGGTCGGAAATTGCGCCTCAAAGGGCGGGGTATGCCGGGTAATCCGCCTGGAGATTTTTATGTTATTCTGAAAATAGAAACCCCAGCGGCTCAGAACGAGGAACAGCGCAAATTTTATGAACACATGCGGGAGAAGTTTAAGTTTAATCCCCGCGCTCATTTGGGGTGAGTATTCGCCTAGAAAATTCCTTGCCGCAGTAGGTGAGGTGTTGTGTTCAACCCAGTGTGGTTGGCCATCCTTTAGTTTCACGTTTCCAGAAAGTCGCCTGATGTTTCAATTCCTAGATGAGGTAGCGGCAAGCGGCGAAGGCTTCATTGCGGTGAGCAGACTATGCTGCGCTAAGGACGATTGTTTCACCAGGACGAATCTTTCCTACCCGATGAATGATTGGGCAATCAGTCAGTGACCAGCGTTCCTGAGCTTCGCGGGTGATACGCTCCAGTTCGCGCTCGGCCATGCCAGGATAATATTCCAGGAATATTTCGATATCGAGCACACCGATGTGACCGCAACCGATTGCCAGGTTGCGTTCGTGTTCGGCGATTTTTCCTCACAATGAAAAGGTACTTTCCAGTCATTCTATACGTGGCATTTCAACCTCCGGTGACGGGTGGGAAAAAGGCGACTTCGTCACCATCCCTGACGGGGTGATTGGGATTTACATAGGTTTGGTTCACGGCCGCGCGGATATTTTGGGATAAAGGGATTCCCTGCAGAGTTTCCCGGGCTTCAGCGATGGTTTACGCGGCATGGGCCTCGATGCGGACTTCACTGTGTCCCATTTGTTCACGCAAGCTGGCAAAATAATGGATAGTCATACTCATGTTTTTCGATTACTTTCGGTAAGATGTTGGGTACATTATAGGATAGCTGGCTATGGCAGAGTTGACTCACTTTATTGTACAGGGCGAGGCGCATATGGTGGATATTGGCGATAAGGCTGAAACCTACGCCGAACCGGCGTCGAGATGGAAGCCCTGGCGGCCGTACAGGTCGCTTTACTTACGGTTTATGATATGTGCAAAGCCGTAGATCGGGGCATGATGATCGAAGGTGTTAGATTGTGCTCCAAAAGTGGTGGTAACATCGGTGGGTAGCATGCTAGAACTTTTGGTGGATCAGAATTTTCAAATCCGGAATACGGGAGCAATCCATGAATGAGCAATGGATCGTTTTTCATTACCGTTTGCTGACCAGGGATGGCTCCCTGATTGATGAAACCGAAGTCGATGCACCGTTGTGTATTTCGCTTGAAGAGAGCGGTTTTCCTGCAGCCTTGGTTCGCTGCCTCAGGGATCTGAGTCCAGGGGATGAGGTCTCAGTTGATTTGCCGACAGAGATTGCTTATGGCCCTTACGATCCGGACAAGATTCAACGTATCGACTGGATGAATGAGCCGCCAGTCGATTTGCCTGCGGCGGGTGAGATGATTCTGTTCGAGATGCCCTCCGGCGAGGAGGTTCCGGGGCGCTTGGCCAGTATTGCGGAAGATGGTCATGTCATGATTGATTTTAATCATCCACTGGCTGGATATGACCTGGTTTTTTATCTGCAAATGATTTCCTGCCCGTGAGGAGGGGTCTATCGTGGTGGTGATATTGCGGTTACAAGCCTAGCTCTGTCTTATCGGGCCTACCGCCAGACTTAGGGGCGGAACATGCGCTTTATTACTGGATATCCCATGATCTGATGCACTACCGCCAGCAGGACATGGCCGGCGAGATAGGCCCACATCAGATAGGCGATGAGGGAATGCAATTGCAGCAATAGGGCTTTGATTACTTTGGGTGGAGCGGAGGTGTGTAGGAGCCAGAAGATGCTGAGGCCGGTCAGTCCCATGGCAGTGGCAGTCAATAGCCCCAGTCCGTGTACCAGCCCAGGTAGGCCGCCGCGATCGCCGGTGTTGGGAAGTCGGCCTCGAAGTAGATGCTTGAGATCTTCCCTGACCTCGGCAAAACCGTGTAAAGTCCAGGGGAAGAGATGTCTGAACAGACGTTGATCCATGGCCAGCCAAAGCCAATGCAGCTCGATGATACCCACAACCGCGAACCCATCGTATTCATGCAGGCTAAATACAGCCTTACCGAGAATAGTAGTGTGAACATCAAATGGAGGAGTCATAAATTGGCTGGTGAGCAGCTGAGTGATGACAGTTAGAGCGAGGCCGAAATGCAGCCAGCGTATGGAGCGTGCCCAGTTGACGGTGTCTTCGGTGTTCATCGAAGTTCTCCTGGAATCATTTTCTGCCAGAGGTTATTCATCATGCGTGTTTTCTCCGGTTGTGGTGACGATATATTGGGGTTCGGAAGTCAATACCAGTGAGGGCATAAAAAGCGATCTGTTTGCTTGCAGGTGCCGGGTTCGTAGGTGTCCCGCGGTAGAGAGCAGTGCATTACTTGCAGGTTTTTGTGCATTATTAATCCACTTTGTTTTGAGGCGGGCAGACCATCTCGTTGCTATGATGCCTGCGGGTAGATACCCCAGTAGTGCCCGTAGTGCAATAGCATCTTCGGCGAGATTTCGCTGTAACGTCAGGGCTTCCTGTTCCCGCGAGAGGTTCTGCGATTTTACGGCGATATCAGCGACACCGGAGAGGTCACCCAAGGAGAATGCAGCGGTAGCGCGTTGTGCCACCCGGTGCAATGTCGGGAGATATTGTTTCAATTTTGTGAGTGCCTGGCGGGTATTGTGGATGTGGTTCAAAAGCACTGCCACTTCGATGTGTGCCTGATCCAGGCGTGCCTGATAGGCAGCGCGTAATTGCTTGCGGGTGGCACGGGCGATAGCGATCTGACCGCGATTGTCGTTGAAAAAGGGCAGGCGCAAGATGATACCAAAACCCAGAGTTTTGATGCCTGAGGTATCAGAAGCCCGCGTGAAGCCGACCGACAGCGCCGGAAACTGACTAAGGATTGCTGCCCGATAACGGGCATCACTGCTCCGATAACCCGCGCGCAGCGCCAACAGATCGGGGCGATGGAAGGGTAGTTCCTCAAGGGCACTGCGGATTTGTCTGGAATCCGGCAAGATTGGGGCCGGCAGGGAAGACCGCTGCCACCGTGCATCGGCCTGGAGTCCTATGAGGGCATTAAGGTGAATGCGGGTTTTCCCGATCTGTTGGTGCAGTGTTGTGATCCGGGAGTTGGTTCGGGTCAGCGTGACCAGATCACCGGCAATAGTGTTTTGTGTGACGTCACCATTTCGCAGAGCTTTTTCGGTGGTGGCCAGCTGTTTGGCAAGGAGCCGATGCTGTTGGTCGAGTAACCGCAGCCGGTGGGTTTTTTCATCGAGCTGAATATAGAGCTGCTGGGTTTTCAGGCTGATTTGCCAGGCCTTCCAGGTGTAATTAAGTCGCTGCTGTAAACGGGCCGCACGGGCAGCGCTGAGTTTTGCGTTACGGGTAAAGAGCCAGGCCAGATCCTCAGTCAATCCGCCGTGATAGGCATTGACCAGGCCCGACCCACCGGAAGTCGGATGATCGAGGCTGAGTCTCAGTTGCGGGTCTGGCAACAGGCCCGCCTGATAGAGCTCGGCGTCACTGATGCCGAGTTTCAGGCGAGCGGCTGCGAGTTGTGGATTACCGGAGATGGCCAGGGCGGCGGCTTGATTCAGGTTCAGCGCTTTCAGACGTTTGCCGGAAGCCGTTGTCGGGTAGGCAGCCAGATTCGAGGTGGTAGACAGTGGTGCCGGATGATAGGTGGCACAGCCCTCCAGCAGGGAGAAGACGAGCAGGAGGGGTAGCGTATTTTGAAACATGGCTGAAATTCCAGGATCTGGATGGATGTTATCAGTGCCAAGCAGTCACATGCTAGTGTAGCCTCGGGTTGTTTCTCGAACATGAACCCGAGCTTACCGTTTGGCAAGCTGTTGTCTTCTACTGTGAAGATACAGTGCGGGTAGCAGGTTGGTGGATAAGACGGCACTGAAAAATATTCCCCCCATGACCACGATGGCAAGTCCCTGTTCGGGGGCCGCCCCAGCGCTTCTGCCGAGCGCGATCGGCAGCATGCCGAGGATTGCAGTGAGGGTGGTGAGTACGATGGGGCGCAGGCGGGCCGCAACCGCCGCGCGTACGGCTGACTCAAGATCAGGATGATTAGCCTCAAACTGGCGGGCATAGGTGATAAGGACGATACCGTGATTCAGACTTACCCCGATGAGGGTCAGGAAACCGATCAGCCCGGTGGCATTCAGACCAACGCCGCTGATGATCAGCGCCAGCAAGCCACCGGTGAGCGCCAAAGGTGCTTGCAACAGCAAAATCAAAGGGGTTCGTAGTTCGCCGAATTGCAACACCATGACTCCGAAACTGAGAATCAGCGCACCGATAATAGCCAGCCCCAGCACTTGCGCAGTTTTTTCCAGCTCCAGAAACAGGCCGCCGAACTGGATTCGGTAACCCGGTGGCAGATGCAGGCTGGCAAGGGCCCGATGGGCCTGGGAGATGACCTGGTTGAGTGGTGCGAGTGGGGTGGCTAGAATCTCGATTGCCCGGGCGCCGTCGATATGGCGGATCTGGTTGGGTGTAATGATCAAATTCAGCTTGGCGAGGCGATCAAGCGGGGCCCAACCGTGTGCGGTATGGATCGGTAATTGGCCGAGCTGGGCGGGATTCAAGTAGTTAGCATTGGCCAGCCGTATGAACAGATCCAGCTCACCGTCGCCATTTGGCAGATGGCTGATGATACGCCCACGGGTCAGCGGGGTTAGCTGGGCGAATAAGGCCCGAGGGGTGAGGTCGGCGACATACAAGGCAGGGGATCGTGGCTCGATGCGTAATTGAGTCACCGGATAGGCGTCATTATTGAAGACATCAGCCAAGGTATGGAGGTGTTTCAGCCGTGCACTGATCGCGATCGAAAGTTTGCGCAGGGTTCTCAGGTGATTACCAATTACCGATATCTCAAACGGCTGGGGTAGACCCGAGAGGCTTTCGCCTACCCGCTCTATGGTGGGCGTGTCGATGCTTTGCTGTACGTCTGGCCATTGGGCGATTTTGAGAAGGTGATTGGCCAGGGTGTTGAGATGATTACCGGTTTTACCTGGTTGGAGCACAATCTGGATCTCGCCTTCGAAGCTGCGTTCGGTATAACTAGTGTTGCGGGCCGAGCCGATGCGTGCATAAACCGCTTTGACCGCCGGGTCCTGGCCGATGCGGGCACTGATCGCATCGACTGTACGCACGGTTTCATCCAGCCCGGTGCCGGGCGGCAGAGTAAAGCTGTCTAATAGTACACCGGCGTTGGGGAGTGGCAGAAAATTAACTGTCAGCAGGCCGGCACCGGCAAGGGCAGCCAAAAATAGCAGAGTGACGATGAGCAGACTCGCGCGTGGGCATTTGAGCGTTAGATTGAGTAGACGTTGATTACCCCTTTTCAGCCAGTCAAGAAAGGCCGCCCCTGTGCGTGACGGCCTTGGAGGGCGATGATAGCGCGTCAGAAGAGCGGGAATGAGCGTGAGGGAAACCAGTAGCGATGCCAGTAAGGCCAGACTCATGGCAAGCGCGAACGGGCGGGTGAACAGTCCGGCGAGTCCCCCCACTACAATCAAAGGTAGATAGGCGCTGATCGTGGTGAGCGTGCCCGTGACATCGGGTATAAAAATATCGGTCAGGCCAGCACGCACCCCCGCAGTGCCGGCCAATCCCTGTTGCCAACGCAGAGTGATCGCTTCCAGCACAATGATGGCGTCATCGAGCAGCATGCCGACCACAACCGAAAGAGCACCCAGAGTCAGCAGATTCAAGGTCTGACCGAAGGCGTAGAGTCCGGCTATAGCCAACAGCAGGGCAAAAGGAATAGAGATGGCTAGCACCGCAATGGAGCGGTTCAGACCGAGCAACCAGGCGAGCACGGCGAGTGCGAGTAGACCGCCGATGAGTAAGCTGCGGCCGAGGTCGCTGCCGATCAAGCCAACCAGATAGCCTTGCCGATAGATGGGTACCCAACGGCTGCCGGGCGGTAACTGATTGATAAGCCCAACCAGTGTGGCCGACACGGCGCGATCGACGGGTTGAGTGGAAGCCCCGGGTTGCTTGAATATGATCAGGCCGAGCGCAGGCTTGCCGTTTAAGCGGACAGCGGCATGAACGGGTAGCCCGGTGAGCACGATGCGGGCAATCTGACCCAGCGGAATGGCCTGGCCCTGCACGTTGATCACAGGAATGTCACCGAGCTCGGCGGGGGACAAGGGCAGACTGCGTGCTTCGATATGCACGTCATTATGGCCGATCTGAATCGCGCCGGCTGGCGCAAGCAGCACCTGCATATGTAATGCGCGTTCGATGGCAGTTACCGTAATCTGATGAGCACGCATCTTTGCAAGCTCCGGCTGTACCCATAGAGCGGCCTTCCCTGCGCCAAAGACTTCCACGCGTTGCACGCCAGACAGCGCCCGCAAGGCGGGTATGATACGAATGGCGACTGCGTGGCGCGCTTGCCATAGGGGGATGTTAGCCGGTACGCGCAAGGCGTAATCGGCGATTTCGTTGATGGCATTACCGGTGATCTTGGCTTGTATGGCAACTCCGGGCGGTAACTCTGCGCGGGCACGGTCGACGGCGGTATAAACTGCCTGCAGAGCCAGTTGCGGGGAAGTGCCGGAGGTGAATCGGGCGGTGAGTTGTGCAGTGCCCGCGCCCATCGTGCTGCGTAGGTTGGAAAGGCCAGCAAGACCCAGCAACTGACCCTCCAGCGGGCGAGTGACCAGAGTTTCCATTGCCACCGCTGAAGCGCCGGGATCGTGGGCAATGATTTCAATCTGGGCGAGATGAAAAGAGGGTAGTACTTCGACGGGAATGGCAAACCAGGCATAGAGGCCATAGCTGAGCAGGGCCAGATAGAGCAGAATCCAAAGTGCGGGGCGACGCAGCCAAAGGAACAGTTTATCCATTAGTCAAGCGGAGTGTAGTGCAGGCTGAAATCACGGTGGAAGAGGCGATAGCTGCCGCGCACGATGATATGCTCACCTGCTCTCAGGCCTTGTAGTACGATCCCGGTGTCAGCACCATCCGGCGCGAGTCGGATCTGCCGTGGAATTAGTTTACCGGCTTGATCGATTAACACCCACCAATGCCCGCGAGCGAGAATCAAGGCCGCAGCGGGCACCTGGACGGCAGGGCGCGGGAGCATCTTGAGCATAACCCTGCCGGCCCTGCCGACGATCCAATTCGCCGGCTGGGTATGCAAAGGAGCGAACCAGATGAGACGGGCGCCGGCGGAAGTCAACGCGGGTGCGATCGCCATGACCCGGATGAGGATCGCTGGCCCTCCTGATAGCGGGGAAAACCATCCTGTTTGCCCTATAGGGATTGACCTTTGGGTAAATAAGATGGTTTTCAGCCACAACGCATGATCAGGCTGGATTTCCAGGGTGCGCATGCCGACAGTCAGCTGAGTTCCAGGTTGGATTTCAAGCGTGGTGATATGGCCGGAGATCGGGCTGGTGCGGTGGACCCAGCGCTCGAGCCGCTGGAGGTCGGCTTGAGCCGAGATCTCTCTTGTTTTGGCATTGGCGAGTTTAGCCAGCATAGTATCGAGACGAGTCCGATCGGTGAATGCCGGATAACGGCGCCGGGCTGATGCGGCGCTATCTTTGGCCAGCCGATACTGTTCCTGTGCAGCGGTGAATTGGGTTCGCGTTGCGGTAAGGCGCGCGGTGATACCAGGACCGCCCAGTGTGTACAAGGGTGAGCCTGCTTTGATGGCTTGTCCTGGTTTGATGGCGATGGAGGTGACCATGGCGGGAATGGGTGCACGCAGCCAGATAGAGGCCAGTGGTTCGATGCGGCCGAAGCCACGCAGCGGAACTCGCCATACCACCGCCCTGGCGGTGATGGTAATTCCGGCATAAGTATCCTGCATCGCGGCGTACGCGGACGACGAGACAATAAGCAGATTGATAGCCAGTAACCCGATCAGCGTCCAGGGAATGATCCAATCGGATTTCCTGATTCCTGTTTTAAGGCAGGTGCATGATGTGGGTAGGTTGAGTGGTAGTGTGATGTTCACTGCTAAAGGCCGTTGACTTGTTTGTCCTGGGGATCAATATAAAGAATACCAGCAAGACAAGCTTGTAGAATTGTATGAACAATCGGTAATCTAGCGGCAAATTGCCGGTATCAGGCGATCGGGTAGACTATCACCGAATCAGCTGCTGAAAGTCGATGAGGAGGTGGAATGTGGGGATGAAGGTTTTACTGGTCGAAGACGATCGTGAAGCTGCAAGTTTCTTGGTACGGGGGCTCGCCGAAAGCGGCCATCGGGTTGAGTATGTGGATAACGGACCGGATGGCCTGCATCGGGCGCTGACCGGGAATTATGATGCCTTGATTCTTGATCGAATGTTGCCAGGATTGGATGGGCTTTCGCTGCTTTCTGCCTTACGGGCAGCTGGGGCGCAGACACCAGTGCTATTTTTGAGCGCGCTGGGCGAGGTGGATGATCGCGTGGCGGGCTTGCGTGCCGGTGGCGATGACTACCTGGTCAAGCCCTATGCCTTTGCTGAGTTGCTAGCCAGAATCGAGGGTCTGGATCGCCGGGTGCGAAATGATCCGGTCGATAATCGCCTGCAAGTCGCTGATTTGATATTTGATCGTGACCATCATCGGGTCACTCGCGCCGGTCAGGTGATCCGCCTGCAACCTCGCGAGATGCGCTTGTTGGAGTATCTGTTGCGCCATGTTGACAAGGTGGTCACGCGCACGATGCTGCTGGAAAACGTTTGGGATTATCATTTCGATCCACAGACCAACGTAATCGATGTGCATATCTCACGTCTGCGTGCAAAGATCGACCGTGATTTCAGTCCACCTCTGCTGCATACTGTGCGCGGTGCCGGTTATCGGTTGGGCATCGAGGACTAATGCCCCGGTTGTTGGCGTCAGGGCTACGACGACTACTGGGCACTACTGCGTTTCGTCTCGCGCTGACCTATGCGTTGGCCTATAGTTTGATTACTGCGGTTGTGTTGGGAGGGGTTTATCTGTCCAGCCGCGATTATCTGCTCGGGCAGGTTGATACCCAGTTGCAGGCAACTCGGGATGTTCTGGTGCGCTCGCTCAACGGGCAGGATAAAGATACTCTGCGCGATATCCTCGGGCAACTCCACCAGGGGTTGCCCGACACCCATCTGTATCTTTTGACCCGCAACGATGGTCAGCCATTGGTGGGTACATTGCTGTCCTGGCCTGCGGGGGTTCCACACAAACCCGGATTTTATACGTTTTCCGCGGTCACTCAGGCGATCCCCATCGCAGACCGCTCACATGATCAGGACGATCCCCGGGCGCGGGGCTTGGTGGCCAGACTGGAGAGCCGGCATGAATGGTTGCTGATCGTACATCCACTCGATCAGGTCGATGCTTTCACGGATACAATTCAGATTCTGCTAACCCTTGCATTATTCATCATCACCCTGATCGGGATGGCTGGTGGCGTATTTATGGGTCGCAGCGTGCTTTCCCGTATCGATGCCATCCGTGAGGTGACCGCCGAGATCATGGCTGGCGATCTGGGGTGGCGTATTCCCGCCGGTTCTCGCCAGGATGAATTCGCTGAACTGGCTCGCCATCTTAATGCCATGCTGGCGCGGATCGAGGCGTTGGTCGAAGGTATGCGTGCGGTAACCGACAATGTTGCTCATGATCTACGCAGCCCGCTGACGCGATTGCGCAACCGGCTTGAGCTTGCGCTACTAGAAGCACGTAGTGAACACGAATTTCGTGAGGCACTGGAAGCCGCGGTCATCGAAATCGAGGGTGTAGTACGGACTTTCAATGCCTTGCTCAGTATTGCCCAGGCCGAGTCCGGGGTGCGGCGCGAGCAATTGCGGGCTGTTCGCCTCGATACTTTGATTGCAGATATCGCGGAGCTCTATGGGGCTTCCGCTGAGGCTGCCAGCCTGACGCTGGAGACCGAAACCGAACGACCTGTCTGGGTGCACGGGAGCCGCGAACTGCTCGCCCAGGCATTGGGTAATCTGTTGGACAACGCGATCAAATACACTCCCATGGGTGGGCAGATTCACATCTGCCTGCGGCAACCGGGAAATAATGCGGAGCTTGTTGTATGCGATACCGGACCCGGAATTCCGGCCTCCAGCCGAGAGCGAGTGCTGGAACGTTTCGTGCGCCTGGATGGGGCACGAAACACGCCGGGGAATGGTCTCGGATTGGCGCTGGTCAAGGCAGTCGCACAATTGCATGGGGCTCACCTGAGCCTGACCGATGGCCAGCCGGGACTGTGTGTTCACCTGTGTTTCCGGACACTTTCCGATCAATCTACCAGCCGATGATGACGGGATGGGTTTTGGGGCCAATGGATGTTACATTGCTCTGCTCGGTACGCATTTGCGAGAAAAATTAGCATGAGCATTAATCCGCTGAATGAAAAGCTGTTTCTGATGATCAATGCCGCTAGTGTCCAACCGTCACCACCACTCTACGAGCTGGCAGTTTTTTGCGCTTCCTGGCTGGTTTCAGGAACGATCTTGCTATTTATTATCCTGTGGGTGCGGGCAGACGATGAACGGCGCGCCGAGCTGATTACTGCAACTTTTATCATGCTGGCCGGACTGGGGATCAATCAGCTGATCGGCTTTTTTTACTTCCACCCACGCCCGTTCATGCTTGGCCTGGGTCATCAGTTGATCAGTCATCTGGCGAACAATTCCTTTCCCAGCGATCATGGTACATTTATGTGGAGCCTGGGCCTTTCTTTGCTGTTTTTGCGCCGTTTGCGTGTCTGGGGGGCGGTCATCGTCGTGGCGGGATTCGGAGTGGCCTGGGGCCGTATTTATGTGGGCATACACTGGCCATTTGATATGGCCGCCTCACTCGGCGTAGCATTATTCGTGGCCTTGTTCACCCGCCCCCTGTTCGTTCCGGTCAGGTGCCGGATTCTACCACCCGGCAATGCGCTGTATGAATGGCTGATCGTGGTATTGCACCTGCCGCCGATGCTATTTCCGCGACGTTCCCTGAAACCAACCGAATAATGGCCAGAAACCTATTGAAAAAGCACAGCTTCTTAATGGATTCTCTCCCCATGGATTCATTATGGCTCCATTATTGGAGAAAGATTTTTACCTTGGCTTGTGCCCAAGCATGAACATTCGTTCATCCTGTAGATCTACTCAAGGGGCAGGGAAGCTAATTTTTTCAGGGTCAGGGTTCCAAGATGCTTGAAACGGGTGAATGACTTCTCTGTCAGTGCACACTCCGGGTTGCGGCGACCGGTATAAAGCACGCCCAGCGGGGTGCGCTCATGGAAGAGGGACAGGCAGAAGAATCGGTCCGTACCCGTCAGGCGCAGAATTTCTATCGGGAGCAGAGGCTCGAGTTTTTCATCACCACCGCGTGACCAAACTGCCGCTGGTTTATTGAGTAAGCGACCGAAAAGATGCGCATTGGAAACGGCTAGATGAAAGTGGAGGAAATCGTATTCATATTCTGTACCCAGCATGTGATCGACAACTAAAAAGCGCCCTGTTTCATCCTCTTCTAGATGAGTGGAAATGACCCGGTCCATGCCAAGACCCCGATAACAGGTTTCCATCAGGCTTTGAATGACGTCATCGGTGTTTGTTGCGCGATCTATCCGGTGCTCACCAATGGGTAGCCAGTCGAATTTAGGTGCCATACAGATAACGGTATTTTTTGGTTCTGTGCGATGTTCGAGGGCGGCTGATTCACCTAACCGGCGCAGTTTTGGCAAGCCGTAGTAACCATGGGCAATGGGCTCAAATTCATCTAGAATAGCGTCAATATCCTGGATGAGCAGGTTGATGTCCATGTCGAGATGATCTGCACATATGTGCAGATCATCTGCTACGCCCACCATTTCCCAGTGGGCAAAGGCATGGCGGGCGAGCTGACTGGCCAGGAGAGATAAAACCTTTCGAGGTGGAAGGATATGATATGGTGTCATTGGGGTTTGTAAAAGTTCCGGTAATCCCCAGGCTTCCGTGAGAGTGCGGCCAAGATCTATAATGCCGGTGTCGAAAACCAGATACTCGGCTTGTTGTGGATGAATTCCAGGTTGTTGGCGCAGCCGTTCCAGCTCCAGCATTTTTGCCGGGGCCGTTTTCCATAGCTCCAGTTCACTCAACGTGGACAGCAGCGAGGCGAGAGAGATTTCTCCCGGCTCCAGTTCTCGGCGCTCTCGTGCGATATACAGCCCCAACCGACTGCTCAAGGCTGCCCGCCCAAGCGCCAGCCGATAAAGAATCAGGTGAGGCCCATGCAACGTGTTTTCTGCTACTGGCAGGTCTTCGGTAAGGCGATGGATAGGCTCGATGCCCAGCATCATTACTGCTTGGAGTAGGGTGATAATCGGCGAACGCAGGGTACGATGCGAGATATGGAGGGCCTGGTAGAGCACCGCGACGGCCAGCGCAGCATCCCGAGCGAGTGCATTGGCAATCGCTGTAGCGGATAGTTTCGCGCCTTGTTTTAATTGTGCGATTTCTGTACGAGTTTTCGAAAGTATGAGTAGTTCAGGTTTAATCATGATGGGCTATATCCAAAGTATATTCTTTTCTCATCCAGACGTATCATCATGCCGCCAAGACTACATCAGGATAAGTATATGCGCTATAATTTATAGAAGAATTGATGTATTTCTTAGTTAAATCAGGTATAAAATCAAGCAAGAATAATTGGAGTCGCTCAGGATCTCGGCATGAATGCAATCATCGGTTCTATCATCGTTATTGTCAGTGTGATCGGAGGGTATATTCTTAGTCACGGGGAAATGGCCGTTCTGGTTGAGCCTTTCGAATTTATGATCATTGGCGGAGCTGCATTTGGGGCCTTTCTAATCGGTAATCCGATGTCGGTGATCAAGCGGGTATTCAAGGAATTGCCGGCGCTGCTCAAGGGCTCGAAATATAATAAGGAAGCCTATCTCGAGTTGCTTGGGCTGATGTTTTCCCTGTTTACCAAGGCGCGAAAGGAAGGGCTGATGGCAATCGAGAGCGATATCGAGGAGCCCGAGCAGAGCGAGTTATTCGCAAAATATCCGAAGATTCTCAATAACCATCATACGGCTACATTTATTGCAGACTACATGCGTTTGATCGTGTCCGGTGGCATGAATCCTTTCGAACTCGACAACCTCATGTCACTTGAGCTGGAAACCCATCACGAGGAAGCCGAGCAACCAGCAACTGCGCTGACTAAAGCGGCCGATAGTTTGCCTGGATTTGGTATTGTCGCTGCCGTGCTTGGCGTGATCATCACCATGGGTAGCTTAGACAAGCCGCCCCAGGTGATCGGTGAACACGTTGCAGCAGCGCTGGTCGGCACGTTTCTCGGTATTTTATTGGCTTACGGTTTCGTGGGACCGCTGGGGCAAGCCATCAATAATCGTGCAGATGAGGAAACTGCTTTTCTGGGAGTTATTAAATCTTGTATCCTGGCCCAGGTACAGGGGTATAGCCCCCAGATCGCAGCCGAATTCGGGCGCAAAACCATGCCTGCCTATCTGCGCCCGAATTTTCAGGAATTCGAGGAATTCTTGAAGGAACAGCGTTAGCCACGGGTTAAGGGAGGCACCAAATGGCCTCAGACGACAAGAAGCAGCCGATTGTTATTAAAAAGGTTTACGCTGCGCACGGGCATCATGGTGGAGCCTGGAAGGTGGCTTATGCTGATTTCGTGACCGCTATGATGGCATTTTTCCTGCTGATGTGGATATTGGGCTCCACTTCACCTAAACAGCGAGAGGGTATGTCCCAGTTTTTTAAGAATCCCAGTGCCATTCAAGGGCCTGGCGGGGCCAGCACCAGTATGATTAAGTTAGGTGGGACGCGCAATAGGGTGACCGGTCCGACGCAGGAGGCGAGTATCGGCGGGGCACCACAAAAACCTACCCGGCAGCAATTGCTTAAGGAGGCCGAGCAGCTTGATCATAAACGCCTGCTGCAGCTTGAAAAGGAAATCAAGCATGCAATCGATACAAATCCGCTATTGAAGCCCTACAAGAATCAGCTCTATGTCGATATTACGCCACAAGGGTTACGTATTCAGCTGGTAGATATGCGGAAACGATCGATGTTTGCTAAAGGCAGCGCCGGGTTAATGCCTTATGCTAAAAAAATCTTTGAACGCTTGGGCAGGTTTCTCAATCAGGTACCCAACAAGATCAGTATTGTCGGTAATACTGATGCTTATAAATATTTAAATCATAATATGAGTAACTGGCAGTTATCTACAGAACGGGCGAATGCAGCACACACTGCGCTTCTGATGGGCGGCATGCATTCTGGCAAGGTTGCGAGCATCGTGGGCCTGGGCGCTACCGGCCTGTTCAATAAAAAGAATCCTTATTCACCGCTCAATCGGCGGATCAGTCTTATCGTACTCAACAAGAAAACAGAGATGGCCATGTCGCGTGCCAATCAGTACGGGAAGAGCGGCAAGAAAGCCATCAGTTTGCCGGCAGTATCGGCTGGTTCAACCGCTACCATACCTGTTTCAAGGGTTTCGCGGGAAAAGGTATCCACTCACTAAGCGACTTTTACTACTGAACCGAGGTTGTTTTTTGAGCAGCAGGCGAATAGATAGAGTTTTTACTGATACGCTCCGGTTTGCATGGCTGGTTTTGTCGCTGGGGCAGGAAGCATCATATGGCCTTGATCAGGGGTGCGAGGGTATGTTACCGGGTGTGGGCCGAGACGATAAGATCACTCAGCACTCAGTATATTTTGTTATTTCAGCCTATCAGGCCCTGGAACCAACGACCGGATGAGCCTTTTGGGGAAGCGCATCCTGTTGCTGGATAATGACTGGCCAGCGAAGCAGTTCCAGTTGGCCATTGTGATGCTCGACCAATGCTGTCCGGCTTTCCACCCAGTCCCCGTCATTACAGTAGAGAATACCCCGAAAGTGGGAAATTTCAGCGTGATGACTATGGCCGCAAACGATTCCCTGAGCTCTGGCAGCAGTACAATGCTGCTCCACCTGGCGCTCAAATCTGCTTAGGAAATGCACCACCTGCTTGATCCGATGTTTGGTTCGCGCGGATAAGGTTTGCGGTTGGAACTCATCGAGTGAATCATTCTTCCGGGTCTTTGGGGTGAAGCGATTCAGGGATCGAAGCAGGTCGTATAGAATGTCGCCCACATGGGCGAGCCATGGCACCTGACGGAGGACCTGGTCGAATTCATCTCCATGCATGACCAGGATACGGCGTCCATCAGCAGTGAGATGAATGGCGCGTTCCTCTATTTTAACCTGACCGAATGTCTGGCCAGAATAAGCGCGTATGGCATGATCGTGGTTTCCCGGAATGTAGGTTATCCGAGTACCCTGAGCGGCTCGTGCCAGGATATGGCGGACAACTTCCATATGTTCCGGTGGCCAATGAGGGTTTCGGCGCAAGGCCCAAAGGTCGATGATGTCGCCGACCAGGTAGATTTGATCCAC
The DNA here is from genome assembly GCA_964620825.1 of uncultured Ectothiorhodospiraceae bacterium. GTDB lineage: Bacteria > Pseudomonadota > Gammaproteobacteria > DSM-5130 > Acidihalobacteraceae > Acidihalobacter_A. The sequence goes on along the minus strand of CAZUKD010000004.1, from coordinate 35,319 downwards.
TTCGGTTTGCCGCAGAAAATGCAACAGATCCTGTGCCTGTGATCCATGGCTACCCAGATGCAGGTCAGAAATCCACAGGGTACGGAATTTCCGGGATGGTGGTGGTTGTAATGGTTGCATAATAGCTTCAGCTTGCGCCCCGTTACCGCATGTCTGGTCTGATTTCATGATGGGATTATGCGTGATTTCCATGAATCATACATGAACGTTTATTCATGTTGGCCAGAATTAACCTATATATCAGGCTCGCCTCAAATCCAATAGATGCCTTGGTTAGTCTATCTGTTTTCGCGGAATTACTTTGAGTGGGTGGCTACCGGGTGGAATGAAAACGCGCGGATTCAAAGTACCGATAAAGGCATAATAGGTAACGCCGATATAACCCAGGCGATCCATTGGAAAGCCCCCGAGATATCGGTAAGAGCCTACAAAAAGTTGATGGAGGTTTCCCGGTTGGCGGCTATCGGCTATATAAAGTCCCATTGTACCGGGCTTTGGCGGGTGCCCCAATGCCAAATAGACGCTACCTGAGCCTTTTTCGAAAGGATCATAGGTTTTCGGGTGTCCTTTAATATAAAAGGCTAGTTCACTGGCTAGTTTGTAGTTAGAAGCAACGATCCAGGGTGGTTCTTCATCATGCGTGTAAGTTTGCTGTAGATGATCCACCCAGCGAGCGAGTGGCCTGTGGTTCCAGGGAAATTGTAATGGATAATGTCGGTAGGCGATCAGCGGATGGGCCACTTCGACATGGACATAGAGTGAGAGAAGCGCTGAAAAGCCGACTGCGAAAATACCCAGCCAGCGTAACCAGCGGCGGCGGTAATGAACGGTGGCAGCAAGCAGCCCCCCCGCCAGGGGGAAAGCGGTGACATAGGCAGGGGCCACCCAGTTGGTGCCACTATTGGCAAAAAAGCTGGCTCCCCCGAAGATCAGGAATGTGAGTACCGCGGGCCAGACCAGAAAGGGGCGTATTTCATGGGTCTGTAATTTCCCATTTTCTGAGGGGGCGGTTACTGGCCGTTTTAGCATGGCGCCTAAAGCCATGACCAGAGCGCCGATGACCGCCAGGAATAGTAAGGGAGTGATAATGCCGACTTGCCCGGCCATGAATTGCAGGAAGGTCACCAATTCCGTGGCGGCCTTATGGGCGCCCCCGGCGGGTCCCAGGCCCTGCTTGAGATGAAAGGTGATAGAGTCAAAATTATTGGTAATCTCCCAGATGATCATCGGGGTAGCCAATGATCCGGCAACGATCAATGCCAGCCAGGGGCCATAAGACAAAAGAGTGCGGCGACCTCTGTGGGTATTTAAAAGGGCCATGAAGATCCCGAGGAACAGGATCAGCATGGGTAGTTTGCTGAGTAGGCCGAGACCGGCGAAAACTCCCACCAATAGCCAGTTGAAGAATCGCTGGTGTTCCAGTGCATATAGGGTCATCAGTAGGGTGGCGGCCCAGAAAAATACCAGAGGAGTATCCGGCGTGGCAATCATCCCGCCGATCGCAAATAAAGGAGTCACTATGGCTAGAACCATGGCCCACAGTGCGGCGCGGTAATCGCGCCAATAAGTCAGGGTCAGGCGATAGATTAACCAGGCGGAGGCGATACCCATGAGCCCCGGCACCAGTCGAACTCCGAGTTGACTGGTGCCGATTAAGTGGGTGCCGGCGGCAATCAGGTAGGCGATCATGGGTGGATGATCGAAGTAACCCCAGGCAAGGTATCGCGACCATTGCCAGTAATAGGTTTCATCGAAAGTCAGCGGAGTGATAGAGGAAAACAGTACACGCAGGATGCCTGCGGTGCAAAGCAGGATCACGACCCAACTCTTGCTCACCAGTTCGGATGGGCGCGGGAAGGCTTCCAAAGTATCTTCGTCTCCGGCTGGAAATGCCCAGCGCCGACTACCCCAGTAATTCCACAGACTGGCAGTGATAACGCCGGCAATCAGGGCGATCTGTTCGATGGTGAGGAAATGTACCAGCGTTGCCCATATACCCTGTCCTTGAGGTGGTGGTAAGCCAAGAATGGCCTCAAACAGGATGCTGCGGAAGACGAAACCCACCAGACTGACGGCGATGAAGACGCTTAAGCGGGCATGAGAACGGCGTTCGCGGAAAGTCCAGGCGGCATTGAGGGAAAAATTGAACCGTGCGGCGATCAGGAATGAAAGGGTCTCGGCAAAAAATCCGCCCAGTGTAGACCCTAACGTGTTAAAGCCAAGATACCAGTATGCCAGGGCAAAAGTGACCGAATCCACCGCCATGCCGAGCAAGCCGATCAGCGCGAATTGGATGTAGCCGATCAGCCGGGGAAAGCGAGCTCGATAGAGCGCGCCGAGCTGCACCAAATAAGCGAGCATGACCGCGCTGCCGAGTTTGCTGATCCCACGGGTACGGTCATGAAAAATAAAGGGAACTTCGGTGATATTCTGATCATGCAGACGGGCGAATAGTTCCAGCCCGATTTTATATCCACGCGGTTGATAATGAATCGCCTGCAGGGATTCACGGCGTAATGCAAAGAAACCGGAAGTGGCGTCCTTGACCGAGGTGAGTGGGCGGGCCAACAGACAGGCGCCACGTGAAATGATGCGTCGCGCCAATGGCCAATCTGCCGTACCTCCACCCTCGACATAGCGGCTGGCGATAGCCGCGTCCGCACCCTGGCGAATTACGGCGAGTAGCTTTGGAAGTAGTTCCGGAGGATGCGACAGGTCGGCGTCCATGACTGCAAAGACATCGCCTTTGGCTTGGCGAAATCCTTCATTGACCGCTTTGGCAAGTCCTTTGTCATGAGTGCGGATGATGACCTTGACCCGTTCACCGGCTTTTAGCCGAAACGCTGCCTCACGGGCAACCCTGGCCGTACCGTCTGGTGAATCATCATCAACGATCAGTAGTTCCGCAGGCTCCTGGAGTCGATCGAAAGCGGCCAGGGCCCGCTGGATCAGCTCAAGGATATTACTGCATTCATTGTATGTTGGAACGATGACGGAAAACATGGTCGGCAAGTGTAGCGTATGATTCAGGAGGTGGGGGCGCTCCCGATACCTTTTCACCAAACTGATAAAATATTTTAACAGCCTATTGACTGGAATTATCTCATGAGAATTATCCGCATTGGCGTAGTCGGCGGCACCGGTTATGCAGGATTGGAGTTAATCCGCTTGCTGCTGGGACATGATCGGGTTGTTCTCCATGTGCTGACTTCACGCACCGAAGCAGGTCGTCGCGTGGATGCCGTGTTTCCTAACTTGAGAGGATTTATTGATCAGGTTTTCCTGGACCCGGCCAACGCTCCGCTGAACGAGTGTGATGTGGTATTTTTTGCCACGCCAAATGGTACAGCAATGCATGACGCACCTGCATTACTTGATGCAGGCGTAAGACTCATCGACCTGGCCGCGGATTTTCGTTTACGAGACGCCAAGGAATGGTCGCGTTGGCATGGCATGAACCATGTTTGTCCGGAACTTTTAGGGCAGGCTGTTTACGGTTTGCCGGAAATCAATCGAGAGGCGATCCGACAGGCTCGTTTGGTTGCAAATCCAGGATGTTATCCTACCGCGATCATTCTCGGATTTCTGCCCTTGTTGCGCGCGGGGTTGGGCCGGGGAGGCACTTTGATTGCCGATGCCAAATCCGGAGCCAGTGGTGCAGGCCGCAAGGCGTCAATTCCTGCCCTATTGACCGAGGCTGGTGAAAATTTTCGGGCTTATGCAGTGACCGGCCATCGGCATTTGCCGGAGATCCGGCAAGCTCTTTTCCAGCTTACCGGAGAAAAGGTCGATCTGGTTTTCGTGCCCCACCTTTTGCCCATGATTCGGGGGATTCAGGCCACTTTGTATGTCCCTTTACAAGGAGTGGAGGTGGATTTACAGGCATTGTATGAGCGCACTTACGCCCATGAACCGTTTGTGGATGTGCTGGATGAAGGTATCTGGCCAGAAACTCGCAGCGTCCGGGGAGCTAATCTGTGCCGGATTTCGGTGGCGCGCGCGCCCGGTAGTGATACGGTCATCGTGCTGGTGGTCATCGATAATCTGATCAAGGGTGCGGCAGGGCAGGCGATTCAAAATATGAATCTGATGTTTGGATTGCCGGAGACTCAGGGATTGTCGATGATCCCCCCAAACCCTTGAGTATCGGTAACCAGGTCAGTTTTTTGGCAGGGATAGGATTCTTGACCCAGACACCGGGGTTGGGATAGTGTTGTCTTATCGAATGGTATCTATGAATGGAGGTAAGGACTGATGTCTGCGATAGAATGGGTAGAGGAGAGCCTGCCGGATCCGCTCGTTTTTACCGACGCTGCGGCAAGTAAGGTTAAAGAACTAATTAAGGAAGAGAACAATCCTGAACTCAAGTTGCGAGTCTTTGTCACCGGAGGAGGCTGCTCCGGGTTCCAGTATGGCTTCAATTTCGATGAGAATGTGGTTGAAGGGGATACCGTGGTGGAGAATGGTGGCGTTACTTTGCTGATCGATCCGATGAGCTATCAATACCTGGCGGGTGCTGAAATTGATTATACCGAGGGTCTCGAAGGGGCACAATTTGCGATTCACAATCCCAATGCGAAGACGAGTTGTGGATGTGGATCTTCATTCTCGGTGTAGTCAGTCCATGCAAGTACTAAAGGGTGGCTGAGTACCGCTTTTTTATGGTGTGTCCGCTAAGCGTGCGCACTCGGAAGTGGAAGCCCTCCACTTATCCAGCTCGCCCCGATGATTAGATCAGCGCCATGGATGCCGAATTCATCGAGGAAATGGACGCATGAGGTAGTATCCTAGTTGTAGTTCGGTAGGGTCGTTATCAACCGGGTATCTTTATGACTAAGGGTTTTATCTTGTGTCGTTGCAATTGATTGATGGTGAGATCCAATCGATCCAGATGGTTGATTGGGCCAATAAGCACCCGATACCATCGATCGTTATTCACAATGGCAGGTTTGATATTCGCAACAATGCCGAGTAACGCTAAGTTTGCTTTCATTCGGTTTGCTTCACTCAGATCAGAGAATGATCCGGTCTGGAGTAGATAGTTGCCTGATTGAGTGATTTTCGTGGGTACTTTCGCCTGTGTCCGGAGGGGCGGTGTGGGTATGGATCTATGCTTATTTGATGCCGGCACCTCAACAGATAATTTCGGCAATAAGGTGTAAAAATCGAACCCCTGTTTTCTGTGTGCTCTATTGGTTTTTTCCGTTGTGATGATGGCTTTTTTTGTGGCTACTGTTTGTCTGGTTGATTTGCTGAGATAAAAAAGGAATCCTGTAAACAGCAAGATTGCTATTGCTAAGCTTATCCCTGCCCAGGATAGAGTACTATTGTGGGTATTGATGTTTTTACTTTTCCCATTTCGGTTGCCGTGATTTCTTGTGGAATGTTTTTTATAGTCTTGCATTATATTGGATTACATATTTTCCGGTGCACTGACACCTAGTAAATTCAATCCATTTCGAATGATTTGTTGCGTGGCTAGGCATAAATTTAAACGCACATTCCGAATTCCTGATTCAGGGGTTATGAATTGCTCGGCGTTATACCAGGTATGAAACGATTGGGCAATTTCCCGCAGGTATTGAGCCAGCAGATGGGGTTCGGTATTCAATGCAGAAAATTCGATAATCTCAGGATATCGCCCTAGTTTGTTGGCAAGGTCGACCTCATATTGGCTAGTTAGTTTTTCCAGGTTTTCATTCCCTTGATTTATATCGTGTTGGTAGCCACGATTTCTCAGTTGACAAAAGACGCTGGATATTCTGGCGTGAGCGTATTGGATATAGTAAACGGGATTTTCTGAAGATTGTGATTTGGCCAATTCCAGATCAAAATCCAAATGTTGTGATGAACTCCTTGAGATATAAAAAAATCTTGCAGCATCTTTGCCTACTTCTTCTCTTAGTTCGCGCAAGGTGACAAATGAGCCGGATCGAGTCGACATCCGAACACGATTACTTCCTCGATAAAGGATGGCAAATTGCACCAACAGCACATTTAATCGGTCTGTATTTTCTCCAAGCGCCTTGAGCGCCGCCTTGACACGAGGAACATAGCCATGATGATCTGCTCCCCAAATATCTATGATCCAATCGAAGCCCCTTTCATATTTGTCGAGGTGATAGGCAATGTCAGATGCGAAATAAGTAGTTTGACCATTTTCACGTTGAACCACGCGATCTTTTTCATCGCCAAATTGAGTTGAACAAAACCACAATGCCCCATCCTTTTCATAGATATGACCGGCTTCACGGAGTTTTTCAATTACCCTATTGACCAAACCTCGATCAGTAAGGGAGCGTTCTGAGAACCATTCATCATATTCGATCCCGAACCGGCGCAGGTCATCCCGGATACCATCAAGAATTTTGTTTAATCCCATGTCAAAAATGAAACGATAAGGAATCTCTCCCAGCAGTTGCCGGCTGTGCTCGATAAGCAGGTCAATATAGCGTTCTTTGTCAGCGTATTCGGCTTCGCCAGGCAGAATAGTTTTAAGTTCTGCCCCTTTGGAAGGGGCTAGAGATGCACCTTTCTGGTGGTAAAGCTCTGCTGCCAATTCACGCACATAGTCCCCCCGGTAACCATTTTCCGGGAAATCTATTGTGATACCGCACCGCTGTAAATAACGTAACCATATGCTGATGGTAAGGATGTGCATCTGACGGCCGGCGTCATTGACGTAATACTCCCGATGCACATTAAAACCAATGGTTTCCAGTAAATTGGCAACTACTGCACCATAAGCGGCTCCTCGCCCGTGACCAACATGCAGGGGGCCAGTTGGATTCGCTGATACAAATTCCACTTGCACACGCTTATTTTTTCCAATCTGGCTGCGTCCAAATTGCTTGCATTGGGCAAGAATGGTGGGAATGACTAAAAACCGGGAGGTTGAGGTTAGGAAAAGATTGATAAACCCAGGACCGGCGATCTCGATCTTTTCAACTTCCGGACTAGCGCCCATCTCCTCCTTGATGAGCAGAGCAATTTCTCGTGGATTGCTCTGTGCGGATTTTGCCAATTGCAACGCGATATTACAGGCGAAATCTCCATGTTGAGGGTTTCTTGGGCGCTCAAGCGAGATGTCCACAATATTGGCTTCAATAGGTAATTGACTTTTTTGCACTAGAGAATCGATGCTTTTTTGAAGTAAGGCTCGAATTTCTGATTTCAGGGGCATTTCGGTTGCCTCGGGTCATGGACAGAACATTGCATTTTACGAAATATTGGGGGAACCTGCACTGGGTAAAATAAATAATCGGGGGTAGTCTTCATTGCTATCATAGGGTAATACTGTTTGGAGTTAGCGTATGCCGGTTGATATAATTTAATAAGAAAATCATATCAATACTGATATATAGATTCTGTATTTTAGTACCTCCCTCTAATCGTTCTTTGATGTAGTTTGTCCACCCATTCAATCTATCGCCACGGGGTTATGATTTCTGGCGAGCTTAGGGCTATCTTCTATCAATCTGATCTATTCAGGATACATTATGTCTGCGCCACCACTTAATCAAATGCTTGCCCACTTGATTGCCAAGCCATCCATAAGCAGTGTCTCACCCGAATTCGATGGGGGTAATCTGGAAATTATCGACCAGCTAGCCGAATGGCTGGAAGCCGAAAATTTCCAGGTTAAAATCCAGCCAGTCGGCAAGTGTGGTAACAAAGCCAATATCATTGCCACGCTGGGGGCGGGGAAAGATGGACTGGTGCTGGCCGGACATACTGACACCGTTTCCTGGGATGATGGGCGCTGGCAATATGATCCATTCTGCTTGCATACAGAAAATGGCCGCCTTTACGGGTTAGGAACGGCGGACATGAAGAGCTTTCTGGCGTTAGCTATCGAAGCGGCGCGTGATCTTGATCCCCGGCGGCTACGGCATCCACTCATCATTGTCGGTACAGCTGACGAAGAAAGCAGTATGGATGGTGCGCGATTACTCTCCCACCTGGGATACCCTCAGGCGCACTACTGTATTATTGGCGAACCGACTGATTTGTATCCGGTCTATCGTCACAAGGGTATTCTTATGGAAGCTGTGCGCGTTATCGGGCGCAGTGGCCATTCCAGTGACCCGGCTCAAGGCGTCAACGCCCTTGAAGGGATGCAGCGGGTCATGGGCGAATTACTCACCTGGCGGGACGATCTGGCCAATTTTCGGGATACAGAATTTGCCGTTCCTTTCCCTACCTTAAATCTGGGGTATATCCATGGCGGGGATAATCCCAACCGTATCTGCCCGGAATGCGAATTACACTTTGATTTGCGCCTGCTCCCCGGTATGTCTGGCAATGTGTTGCGAGAAGAACTGCGTGCGCGAGTGGGGCGTGCCTTGGTAGATACTGCTCTGGAGTATAAGACTTGGCCACTTTTCCCCGGTATCGAGGCCTTTGGCGGAATGCGTGAAGGCTACCTGGCTACGCTTCTGTCCCGCTTAAGTGGTAATCCACCCCGGGCCGTCTCTTTTGGTACTGAAGCGCCATTCTATGTGCAATTAGGTATGGAAACAGTAATTTTTGGCCCGGGACGTATCGATCAGGCTCATCAACCGAATGAATTTATCGAACAGCGTGATCTCGACCGGGCGCTGGCCATCTTGCGTACAGTTATCCGGGAAATTTGTTGCTAACGCTTGAGTTCGTTATCCCGATAATGCAGAGATATCCAACAACAGGGCAAAGCTTCCCCGGAAGGGAAGCAGATGCCCTGCTTGTCGAATAATTCTGACTCCGGCAGATCCTCACCGATATTCAGGCGCCCCTGGAAGCGGGGATTGGTCGGATCGAACAGGGCCTGCTCGTCCAAGACCTCTATCAAATGACCCGTACTACACTCTTTGAGAAACATCGTCTTCTCCTTCTGATTGCATACCTAATTAATATGATGACGATCCCCGGCGGAATCAACGGTCAAACAGCAATCTTTGCCCTCTGAATTCGTCGTTTAACTTGCCGTCGATCCAAACGGGGGTGCCGTTAATGAGCGTTACATTGATGTGTGCACCGAAAGTGTGTCCGGTAAATAGCGACCAGCCGCATTTGGAGAATAACTTTTCCGATTCGACCGGGGTAGGGCGATCCAGGTCGACGAGCACCAGATCAGCCCAGTAACCTTCACGGACAAAACCACGATCGATGATGTGGTAGCGCTCGGCTACCGCATGACTGGTCTTGTTGACTATCGTGGGCAGGTCCAGCCGCCCTTGATGATAAAGATCGAGCAAAACGAGCAATGCATGCTGAACCAATGGGAGCCCCGATGGCGCCTGGAAGTAGGAGTGCTGTTTTTCTTCCCAGGTATGCGGCGCATGATCGGTACCGATAATATCAAGGTGGTTTGTGATCAAACCCTGGATCAAGGCATCGCGATCAGCTGCAGTTTTGATCGCTGGATTGCATTTGATCAAGGCGCCGAGGCGTGGGTAATCGGCATCTGTAAAATGCAGGAAATGTACGCACACTTCGGCAGTGATGTGCTTGTTTCTCACCGGCCCGGCTTCGAATAGCTCCATCTCACGCGCCGTGGAGATATGCAGAACATGCAGATTGGTCCCCAATCGTTTGGCCAGAGAGACGGCGAGCGAGCTGGAGCGATAACAAGCCTCGGTAGAGCGGATCAGGGGATGGGCGGAAAAGGGCACATTTTCGCCATAGCGTTCGCGAAAGTGCTGTTCGTTGGCAAGAATGGTCGGTGTGTCCTCACAATGGCTGGCGATGAGGGTCGGTGCCTCGGCAAAAATGGCTTCCAGTGTTTGTGGATCATCAACCAGCATGTTGCCGGTTGATGCACCCATAAATACCTTGATACCACAAACCTGACGGGGATCGAGGCGGCGGATCTCATCCAGATTGTCGTGGCTGGCGCCCAGATAAAATGAATAATTGGTCAGCGAAGACCGGCTTGCCCGGGAGAATTTATCTTCCAGCCGTGCGCGAGTGAGTGCCGGTGGCTTGGTATTGGGCATGTCCATGATACTGGTGACGCCACCTGCTACTGCGGCGCGGGATTCATGGTGGATGTCGGCTTTTTCCGGCATCCCGGGCTCGCGGAAATGTACCTGATCGTCGATCATACCCGGGATGATCGTGCGACCCGCGGCATCCAGTACATTCTCCCTGGGTCTGGCGGACAAGGAAGCCGCAATGGTTTCGATGCGACCCTTGCGGATGCGGATATCACACTCGCTGATTTCGCCTTCATTGACCAGCCGGGCGCGGGTGATGAGCAGGTCTTTCATTGAGATAGATTTTCCATTGGAACCATGATGAATTCTATTCAAGCCTATCATATCATTGGGGTTGCTGGGACCGGCTGGATTAAAGCAGGATAGAAAACGAGATAACGATATATAAGATCAAATAGGTGGAGGTAATATATTCAAGTTTGAGCCAATGAATAGAGGGTCGGCATGGATGGCGTTGGTGATAGGAAGATGCTTGATTATGACCTTCTTGCTAATTTTGCAGAATGTCGTGTAGAGGTGGCTGGTTCAATTATGGCCATACAGAACCTTAACCTGGTCAATTTATGAGTGAAGCTGCATCTCCCGCTCGGCAGGTAAGATCGACACGCGATCCTTGCCGCCTTTACCGGAGCGCACCGTAACATACCACAGAAATCCGCCCGACCAACTCCTGCTCCAACCCCTTGCTGCAAAGAAATATCAAGGCATTTTCAGTATCAGTACTGCTATTTTCAGAACATGTACTACTGGCCCACAGATTTTGCTGAGGAGCCATTTTTCCTACCCTCATAAATTGTAGCTTGCTCAGGCCTTTAGCGTATCGAAGACTTGTGAGTCTGGACATGGCCAACTGAGCCACGATTTGTGACTAATATCTGCGGCAAAAGCGATTCAACCCATGATCTTGGACAGCGATTTGAGCGGTATATGACGGGTCTCGACTAGGATATCGGATCACGTATCCCATAATATGAGTATGGAATGGTGCCGGGATACCAGGAAAGCCTGATCTGGCATTTTAACCGGGCCTGGCAGGTGAGTTTTGCCTGCCTGATTACGAGCCATATGGAGGTGGGTATGCGCGGGACAGTTTATGTTCCCCCCTGATCATCCCGCCGGGCCAGGGGGTGTAGTGTCATTAGCCATTTATTTACTGGATCGGGGTGGGCGCACACTGGATTCAGTGAATCAGGCCCTTAGCTATATTGTATTCTGGGCCGGTCATGCTATGAGGAGAGAGTCCGATGTCATGAATCACATCCCACCTGATGCCGAGCGTGCGGATCATCGTATCTCGGTGCGTCTACTCGATTTACTGGAGCCGATATAGAAGCGCTCAATACCGGATATGAGGTGCATTTTGATCTGGAACAATTGCTGGAGTTGATCGATTATTTTACCTATTATCTGCAACGTATCCATCATCCCCGCGAGGAAATTATCGTCAAGGATTACCTTGTGTACCATCATCCCACTGTCGAGTTCAGGGCCGTTATTGAGGACCTGTCGGCACAACACCGCGATCTGGAGCAACTCACCGTACAACTCCAGACGCTCATTCAGGCAGTAGCGCAGGATACGCCCGTGCCACGTGAACACTTAATCACCAAATTGGCTCGTTTTCTGACTTTGCAACGGGCACATATGGAATTCGAGGAAACTCATATTTTTCCGGTCCTGGAGCAGGATAGGGATATGGCTGACCGGAAGCGGCTGGAAACGGCGCTGGCAACAGCCATCGATCCGGCATTTGTCCGGGGAATGGAGCTCGCTTGTGAAGGATTAAGGCAACGCTTAGAAGATTATCTGCCGCTGTCTTAAGGAGATAGGTCAGGGCACGAGAAAAACATGACAGATGGTAGGCCGGAAGAGGTGGTCTGCGCGGTGAACCATTGTCTGGAGGGGCTAAAAAATAACGCTATTTGCCTGGAAAACGGGACCATCCACGCAAACACGCTTCATCGCCGGGCCTTCAGTGGTATTGATCATCACCGTGCACCCGGCACATCCGCCCACACCGCAGGCCATAAATTCTTCCAGTGAAACCTGTGCGGGAAGGTTGAATTCTATCGCTAATGTGGTGCAGGCCTTGAGCATGGCGCGTGGACCGCAAGCGAATATTTCCACCTCATCGCGTTGTACTTGGGGTAAGTTTTCCAGCCAAATGCGGGCAAGATCAGTCACGAAACCTTCGTAGCATCCCGGATAGCCTTGCAGGCTGGTGAGTCGGCTTGGAATATTCCAGTCCTCGAGCAAAGGTATGGCGGCGATTGCATTAGCCGGTAGCGTGGGTAAGAGAAAGGTCGAGGGTCTGGGATGGAACGGGAACGGAATCTCGGAACCCAGGATCATCAGTGGTGAGTATTGAGCCTGATGGCGTAATCGGTCAATCAGAAAGATCAGTGGCGAAATACCCACACCGCCGCCTAGCAATAAAGGGCGGGGTTTGTGCGCATGAATCTCGAAGGGCCTACCGATAGGGCCCAGCAAATTAATGCATTCCCTTGGCTTGCGAGCGGCTAGCAGGCGGGTTCCTTGGCCCACAACCTTGTATAAAAATTCTACCCAGCCCTTTTGGGCATCCACCCGCATAATCGACATGGGGCGCCGCATCGGCAACAATGGGTCGCAGCGTAAATGGGCAAAACTACCGGGAAGAGCATGAGTTGCACATTCGGGGGCGTGGACACGCAGTATATATTGCCCGGCAGGTTGTGTGGTCTGGGAAATAATTGCCGCATCTTCGACAAAAATGGTCGGGCGTAAAGGGTCAGCCATCGTCTTCATCCTGCAAGCTATAGACTATTTGACCCTCAATCAGGGTATGCAGCACCCGTCCATGGAGCAGCCAACCTGCAAACGGTGTATTCTGACCGCGGCTAGCGAAACGCTCGGGGCGGACTGTCCATTCCTTATCGGGATCAATGATGCAGAGATCGGCTGGCTTGCCGATTTTCAGCGTCCCCCGGTTAAGACCGAGGATTTTAGCAGGTGCGCAAGACAGGCGATCGACCAATGAAAGTGGATCGAGGCAGCCCTCGTCAACCAGACGCAAACCAAGGCCCAGTAGGGTTTCCAATGCAGAAATACCCGGTTCAGTCTCCGCGAATGGGGCCAGTTTGGCGTCAATTTCATGGGGTTGATGATCCGAACAGATTGCGGCAATGACGCCGGTGGATACGGCTTCACGCAAGGCATCACGATCGGAGGTGGAGCGCAGGGGGGGCAAGACGTGGCATTGCGGATTAAAATCGGCGATATCCATTTCCGTCAGTAATAGTTGATGTGCGGCGATGTCCGCACTTACCGGCAGACTATCGGCGTGAGCTCGCGCGATCAGGCGCACACCGGCAGCGCTGGAAAGACGACCGAAATGCACCTGGGCACCGGTTTCCTCGACTAACGCGAGCCACTGGCCCAACGCGGCGGTTTCAGCTGCTACCGGGATGCCCGGTAACCCCAGGCGGTTGGCGATGGGGCCTTCATGAGCACAACCGCCACGTGAGAGGGTAGGCTCCATGGGTTGAGCGAACACTGTAATTCCGAGGTCAGCAGCATATTCAAGTGCATGGCGCAACACCAGCAAGTTGCTGATTGGGTGTGAGGCATTGCCAATACCTGCGCAGCCTGCGGCGACCAGAGCGGCCATTTCGCTGAGATGCCTCCCTTCGAGGCCTTGAGTCAGGGCGCCAATAATGGCGATGTTAGCACCACCGGCCAACCCGGATTTTTGTTGCAACAGGCGTACATCGGCAGGCGTGTCCACGGGGGGGGTGGTGTCGGGTTGGACGCATAGCGTGGTGATGCCGGAACGAATGGCGGCTCGGCATTCGCTGGCGATGGTCGCTTTGTGTTCTTGGCCCGGCTCCCGCAGGCGCGCGGCTAAGTCGACGAACCCGGGGATGACCCAGGCATTATGGGCATCAAGAACCTGATCTGCAGAAAAATCCAGGAGGTCGATTCCGGCAATATGTCCGTTTTCTATCATCAGATCGGCGATTCGGTCGGTTTTGCTCGCTGGATCGAGGAGGCGACCCTGACGGATAAGCAGGCGGTTCATGGCATGGACTCCGAATGGGTACCCATGATCAGCGTCATGACCGCCATGCGCACGGCCAGGCCGTAGGTGACCTGCTTGAGGATCACCGATTGTGGTCCATCGGCCACGGCGGAGGCAATCTCTACCCCCCGATTGGCGGGTCCGGGGTGCATGACCAGAGCGTTTGGAGCAGCCAGCGCCAGCCGTTCTGGGGTCAGGCCATAGCGGCTGAAGTATTCATGCTCGCTGGGAATGAAGGCGCCTTGCATGCGCTCGCGTTGCAAGCGCAGCATAATGATGATATCCACCCCTTTTAAACCGCTTTCCATATCGTGAAAAACTTTGACCCCCAGTTTTTCGATGCCAGTCGACAGTAGGGTGCGCGGCGCAATGACACGTACCTCACCGGCATTGAGGATATTGAAGGCATGAATATCGGAACGGGCGACGCGCGAGTGGAGGATATCACCGACGATGGCGATACTCAGCTGGTCAAGATCTCCTTTGTGGCGGCGAATGGTGAAGGTATCCAGCAGCGCCTGGGTCGGGTGGGCATGGCGACCGTCACCGGCATTGATTACAGCGACGCAAGGGGCGACGTGGCGGGCGATGAAATGGGCGGCTCCCGCTTCGGCGTGGCGGACGATGAATAGATCACACTGCATGGCCTCGAGATTGTGTAAGGTATCCAGCAGGGTTTCGCCCTTGGTAGTGGAGGAGGCATTCAGGTTAAGGTTCATGACATCCGCAGACAGGCGTTTGGCGGCTAGTTCGAAGGTGGTGCGGGTGCGGGTGCTGGGTTCGAAGAAGAGGTTAACCACGGTTTTGCCGCGTAGAAGGGGTACTTTTTTCACTCCTTGTTCATTGAGCTCGGTAAATGATTCTGTATTGTCGAGAATCTGTGTAAGCAGGTCATGCCCCAATCCTTCAATGGAGAGCAGATGTTTAAGCCGTCCCTTGGGATCGATTTGTAGACTGTTGGGCAAAGGACCGGGCATGGGCGTCATACGCTGGGTTTCCCGGGTTCCAGGATCAATTTAAGCGCATCCGGGCCTTGTAGGCGCAAGCGAATGGAGGCTGGAAATTCCTGTTTGAGTCCAACTAGATCTGCGTAGATCGGCAATTCCCGCCCGCCCCGGTCGATCAGTACGAGTAGGCGGATGCTGGCGGGGCGACCAAAGTCGAAGATTTCGTTGATCGCTGCCCGAACCGTTCTGCCGGTGTGCAGAATATCGTCGACCAGCCAGACATGTTTGCCATCGACATTGATTGGCAATCGGGATGAGCGTAGGTGTGGGCGGAGACCGCCGCGATCAAGATCGTCGCGATAAAAGCTGATATCGAGGGTTCCCTGTGGAACTCTGATGGGTAAACGCCTGCCTAGGGCTTCAGCCACCCAGACTCCGCCGGTATGAATGCCGACAAGCAGAGCGTTTTCCGGTTCAAGGTGCATGTATAAACGTTCTGCGAGAGCATCCAGTAGTGTTCCGACGGCAGGCAGATTGTCGTAGTTAATCGGTTTCATAAAGAGGCCGGTTGCCCTACCGTAGCCAATCCTGAAGAATCAGGGCGGCTGCATGCGCATCCACTTCAGCTTTTTTGATACGTTTGCGTTGTCCGGCCTGACGCTGTTCTTGAAGCAGGCTTTCGGCAATCTTTGAGCTTAGGCGTTCATCGACCGGTAAGGCAGTCAGGCTATAGCGATTTTCAAGCTGGCGGCGGAATCGCTCGGCAGCCTGGGTAATAGGAGAGCTGTCGCCGTTCATATGGGTCGGCCTGCCGACGACCAGAGTCTGTGGGCGCCATTCGCGGATCAGCCGGTCGAGTGCCTCCCAGTCGGGCTCGCCATGGGCCATGTCCAGTGTGGCCAATGGCCGGGCGGTACCGGTTAGGTGCTGACCGATGGCTACTCCAGTGCGGCGCAAGCCGAAATCAAAGCCGAGGATGATCTCTGATCCGCTCATGCTAAGTGGATTGCCGCAAGGAAAGCCCGGCCAGTGAAGGCGCGATCAGGCATGGCCGGCATCGGTACTGAGAAGATTGAGATCGATACCGAGGTGGCTGGCGGCGGCCTGCCAGCGATCCTCTGTTGGAATATCGAACAGAATACCTTCTTCAGCAGGCAGGGTTAGCCAGGCATTGTCAGCGAGTTCCTGTTCGAGCTGCCCCGCTTCCCATCCCGCGTAGCCGAGCAGAACCATGGCATTCATCGGGCCGGCTTCTCCACTCGCGATGGCCTGGATAATATCGCGTGAGGCAGTCAATCCCAGGCTGTCACTTAGCATGATGGTGCTTTCCCAGGCCCCAATGGGTCGGTGCAGGACAAACCCACGGTCAGTTTGAACCGGACCTCCAGTGTGGAGAAGTTGGTTGGCGAGCTTGGGATCATGCGTTTCCAGCGACAGATGTTCGAGTAGATCGGCTAGGTGAAGATCGAGAGGGCGATTAACGACCACTCCGAGCGCACCCTCTTCGCTATGTTCACAGATCAGAGTCAGAGTATGGCTGAAATTGGGATCCGCCAGTTGCGGCATGGCGATCAGGAAATGGTTGGTCAGCGAGATGATAGTGTGCATGAGGATAGTATCCGGTGTCTGCCGGTCGCTGGCAAGCCACCGCCACTCAGCGGGTTTTGAGTAGATCATCACTTTCAAACATCCAGGTGCGGGTAATCAGGATTTGGTTATCGTGTTTGCGCATGGCGCTTGGAAACGGGGAGAATGGTGCGGCTAGATGGACGATCCGGATAGCGGCTTGATCCAGAATGGGTGATCCGGATGATTTGGCGATCCATGTGCGCAGAACCTGGCCCTGCTGGTTGATCAGCACGTTAAGTACAAGGTTGCCATGGAGATGGTGTTGGGCGATTGCCTGGGGATAGTTCAGATTGCCGATACGTTCAACCTGCCTGACCCAACGGGCCAGATAACCGGCCTCGATACTGCTTTTGGCGTTCAGGGTATCCAGGTACAGTCGCCGCGGCCGTTTATTATAATTGTGGATGGCTTGGCGAATTTCGGCGGTGAGCTTCGCTTGCTCGAGATTAAGATCTATGGGTTGCGGTGATTGGAGATGAGGTGGTATGGCCGGGCGAGGCGGTTGATGGGGATTAGGCACGGCGTAGGGGGATTCGTGTTGCGTGAGTACAGGTGGATACGAGTGGATTGCCTGGATGCTGGGGGGTGTTGAGTGTACTGTAAATGGAGCCGATCCAGACTGGCGCGAAGGATTGGGTGCGTAAAAGGCGCTGCCTGGTTGGCCCCGGCGCTTTGCCAACCCGCTGGCCAGCTGATTTCTCTGAGCTAAGTAGTTGGCTTGGCGAGGCGGTTGGGTTGACTGGATTTGTACCAGGGCGACATTGAGAGTAGGCGGAGTCTGCAAAAGGCGATCTGATAACACTTTGAAGCCCAGTCCCAGGATGAGGATGCCGTGGATAGTGGCGGCTAGAAACAGAGTCATACTCAGACGGTCGCGCGGTTGAATCGAGGCAGTAACGGTTTGTCGGGTCATGACGGGCGAGGTGGTGGGTAATCACCGTTGCGGGATAGTTTCGTATGCACAGAGTGGTGAAGTGAGCTGCGCCTGGCTGGCATCTGTTTATTTACGGGTAAAACGGTATACAGCGATTTCGCTGAGCAGACCGGGCAGCAGGGATGCTAACCGTTGTTCATGTTGGCTGGAATCGACACAATGCCGCTTGAGGATGCGCAGTCGCTTCTGCTGGCACAAGGTCTCGAAATCGCGCAGGGTACATAAATGAATGTTGGGAGTCTCAAACCAGCTATAGGGTAGGGTCTGACTGACTGGCATGCGGCCACCGAAAGCGAGTTGCAGGCGATTTCTCCAGTGCCCCATATTGGGGAAGGTGACGATGCCTTCCTTGCCGACCCGGACCATGTCTTCCAGCAGTTTATCCGGGCAACGGATTGCCTGCAGTGTTTGGGTCATAATGACGTAATCGAAGGAATCGTTATCGAAGAAACGCACCAGACCCTCATTCAGATCGCACTGGATGACATCCACGCCATTATTCAGGCAGTGCACGATATTAGCCTCGTCGATTTCCAGTCCATAACCGCTGACCCTGCGGGTTTCTCGCAAGTATCTAAGCAGACTGCCATTACCGCAACCGAGGTCGAGCACTCGCGCGCCAGGCTGGATCCAGTGGCTGATCAATTCCAGATCGGGCCGCAGGTTCATGATGCGATGTCCTTGGCAACACGATTCATGTAACTTTTGAATACGCGCATATATTGTGGGATAGCGAGTAAAAAGGCATCATGTCCCTGGGCGGCTTCGATTTCGGCATAGCTGACCTCGCGATCGGCATCCAGCAGGGCGCGGACGATTTCTCGTGAGCGCTCGGGTGCAAATCGCCAATCGGAAGTGAAGGAGACCACCAGGAAGCGGGCTTGGGCTCGGCAAAAGGCCGCGGCGAGATCCTGGCCATAATCAGCGGCTGGGTCGAAATAATCCAGCGCTTTGGTCATCAGGAGATAGGTGTTGGCATCGAAGTGTTCAACGAAGCTCTCTCCTTGATAACGCAGGTAGCTTTCCACCTGAAATTCTACACCGAAACCGAAATTAATCCGGTCCTCACGCAATTCCCGCCCAAATTTATTGCGCATGGCCTCGTCGGACAGGTAAAGGATATGGCCGAGCATGCGGGCTAGCATCAACCCTCGTTTGGGTACCACATTGTATTCGTAGAAATGGCCGGCATGGAAATTGGGGTCAGACAGAATAGCCTGCCGGGCGACTTCGTTGAATGCGATGTTCTGTGCCGAGAGTTTGGGGGCGGCGGCAATGACGACTGCATGGCGGACGCGCTGGGGCTGATCAATCGCCCATTGCATGGCTTGCATACCGCCGAGGCTGCCACCGACGACCGCAGCCCAGTGATCGATACCGAGTCCATCGGCAAGCAGGGTCTGGCTACGCACCCAATCACGCACAGTGAGGATCGGAAAATCCGCACCATACAGGTGTCCGGTTTGTGGATTGGGAGTGATCGGGCCGGTCGAACCTTTACAGCCACCCAGATTGCTCGGGCAGACGATAAAAAAGCGATGGGTGTCCAGCGGTTTGCCGGGGCCGATGGCGGTTTCCCACCAACCTGGTTTGCGGTCGGCCATCTGGTGATATCCGGCGACGTGGTGATCGCCGGATAAGGCATGACAGACCAAAATAGCGTTATTACGGCGTTTGTTGAGCGTGCCGTAGGTTTCATAGACGAGATCGAAGCCCGCAAGTACCCGACCGCAATCGAGAGTCAGCGGCTGATCGGTATGCCAGGTTTGAGGTTGGATCAGACCAACGGAATCGGGTGGCAAGTTTTCCGGCATTGGTTCCAGCGGGATGTTTGGGGCGTTTGAGTCTAATCAGCATGAGCGATCTGCGCAACTGCTGGCGAATCAGCGCCTGGAAATGAATTCCGGCAGGTGTTTTGGCGCGCTGATGACAACCTCCTTGCTGCGCCCTGATTTCCCGCGGCGAATCAGGACATCGCGCTTGGCGACACTAAAGACATCGGCGAGCCAGGCGATCAACGCGGCGTTGGCCTTGCCATTGACGGGAGGTGCGGTCAGATAAATTCTGAGTCGCCCATCGAGCGGCTCTCCGAAGGCGTTGCGACTGGATCTTGGTTGTACGCGCAGATGCAGGATAAGCCGGTCATTCTGCCACTGATACCAGGTGGGAGTCATACTTTTAGTGCAGGAAACTTTGCACCAGGATCATGGCGATATTAAGCCCCAATAGGGCGATCAGCGGGGAAAGGTCAATCATGCCGATCGTGGGGATAATGCGCCGGATCGGTTCGAGCAGCGGGCGGGTCAGGCTGTGTAGCAGATCAGCGATAGGGTGATAGGTGCGTCCACCACTAAGCGGTGTGATCCAACTGAGAAGCACCTGCAGAATGATGGCGCCAAAATAGAGGTAGATAAGCAGCAAAAGCAACTGACGGATACTGGCGATGAGAACCCCGAGAACAGGCGGAAGCATGCCCTGGAGCAGTGCTTCCAGATAGATTTCTACAATTTGCAGACCTATCATGAGTACCACGGAAGCACTGTCGATGCGCCCGATGGGTGGGATGAAGCGGCGTAAAATATGCAGAGGTGGATTGGTGAAGCGGACGACGAATTGTGACAGGGGATTGTAGAAATCAGCGTGCATCAGGGCAAACAGCCAGCGCAGCATGACCAGGATGATATACAGGGGGAACAGCGTGTTGACCAGCAGCATACTGATCTGAATGCCAGCATTCATGCCCGCTCTCTTGCCAGTTCACGGGCCCGTTCGGCAGCTGCGTGCATGGCATTGCGAACCATGCCGCGCAGATCCTGGCTCTCAAATATGGCCAGCGCGGCCGCAGTAGTGCCTCCCGGTGAGGTGACTCGTTGGCGGAGGGTAGCCACCGGCTCTGGAGATTCCAGCGCTAGTTTGGCCGCCCCGAATACGGTCTGCAGAGCTAGCAAGCGTGCTGCTTCCCGGGGTAAACCAAGATCAATGCCGGCAGATTCCATCGCTTCCATGAGCAGGAAGACATAAGCCGGCCCGCTGCCGGAAAGGGCGGTGACCGCATCGAGATCTTCTTCACGATTAAACCAAAGTGCCAGGCCAGTGCTGCGCAAGATGCTTTCAGCCAATTCACGTTGATGGGCGGCGACGTGGGAGGTGGCGAACAAACCGGCAGCTCCGCAACCTACCAGTGCCGGCGTATTGGGCATGACGCGGACGATGGCGGTATCCGACCCTAACCAACCGGCAAGCCGGGAGGTGGTGATGCCAGCGGCGATGGAGAGTACCAATGGGTGGCGTTGCAGGGCGGGTTTGATTTCCCTAGCCGCTTGTCGTATACCCTGAGGTTTGACGGCTATGATTACGACATCGGCCTGGCGTACAGCGGCGATATTGTCAGCGGCGATCTGTGCGGCCGGGAAAAGCTCGGCGAGCCTTTGTCGTTGCTCGGGATTATGATCGGATAGAATGAGGTGGGGAGGCTGAGGCTGGGAGAGCAGCCCTGCAGCCAGGCTAGTGGCCATGTGGCCGCCGCCAATGAAGGTAATGGTGGTGTTCTGGTTCATGATGAGGGTTCCTTTGGTTGTATGCAGGGATGTCGGAGCTAGAGCGTAAAGTGTGCAGTTAGAGTCATTCAAGTACCATTGAGTTATTGCTAAATTCGAATATATCCTGTATCCCGGCAAGTCCGAAAGGGGGTCAGCTACTCTGGCGAGGGCCGAAAATGGCTGTACCAATCCGCACCAGTGTACTGCCTGCGGCGATAGCGGCCTCCAGATCGTGACTCATTCCCATCGACAGCGTGTCCAGGTTCAACCCCTGGGCGTTGGCTTGTTCGAACAGGCGTCGTAGAGAGTCGAAAACGGCCTGCTGGGTATCTTGAGGTAGATCCGGGGCAGGGATAGTCATCAGCCCACGCAGCCGCAGATGAGGCAATCCACTGAGCTGTTGTAGTAGACCCAAGGCAGCTTCTTCGGGAACGCCGGATTTGCTGGCTTCACCACTGAGGTTGACTTGTACGCAAACATTGAGCGGTGGCAGGCCGTTTTCACGTTGGCGATCGAGCCGCTCGGCGATGCGCAGGCATTCGATGCCATGCACCCACGCCGCGGTGCGGGAAATCAGGCGGGTCTTGTTGGATTGAATATGGCCGATAAAGTGCCATTCGATGGGTAGGTCAGCTAGTGCCGCGGACTTACTCTGCAGTTCATGGGCATAATTTTCCCCAAAGGCACGCTGACCACATTGCCAGGCTTCACGCAGCCGTTCGGCAGGCCAGGTTTTGCTGACTGTCAGTAGGCTGATTGCATGAGGCGAATGTCGTGCGCCGTGGGCAGCCCGTTCAATCCGGGCGTGAACTTCTGCTAAATTGTCACAAATCGTAGGCATGGCGCTATGCTATAGTTTTTTCCAGGCCGGGTGCATCCGGCAATGAGAAAAATTTTACACTGTCCACGTAAGCGCGGGGTCATTTCCGGACAGAATTTCCGAGGAGATAGTATCAAATGGACATTACTCAACTGTTGGCCTTCAGCGTCAAAAATGAGGCGTCCGATCTGCATTTGTCGGCTGGCTTGCCACCGATGCTCCGGGTGGATGGCGAGATTCGTCGCATCAACATCGATGCGCTCGATCAGACAACGGTTCATGACATGGTGTATGACATCATGAATGACCGCCAGCGCAAGAATTATGAGGAATTTCTGGAGACCGATTTTTCATTTGAGATAAAAGGGCTGGCCCGGTTTCGCGTGAATGCTTTTACCCAGGATCGCGGTTCGGCGATTGTATTTAGGACAATTCCCAGCAAGGTGTTGACCCTGGAACAGTTGGGTACCCCGCCGGTACTGGAGAAGATAGCCGGGTATCCCCGAGGACTGGTGCTGGTCACGGGACCTACCGGATCGGGCAAGTCCACCACGTTGGCGGCCCTTGTGGATCACAAGAATATGCATGAATATGGTCATATCCTGACCATTGAAGATCCGATCGAATTCATCCATCAGAGCAAGAAATGTCTGATCAATCAGCGGGAAGTCCATCGGGATACGTTAGGCTTCAATGAGGCCTTACGGTCGGCCTTACGAGAAGATCCGGACACGATTCTAGTCGGTGAGCTGCGTGACCTCGAAACTATTCGCTTAGCCCTGACCGGCGCCGAGACAGGGCACCTGGTGCTGGGTACTTTACATACCAGCAGTGCCGCCAAGACGGTAGACCGCATCGTCGATGTTTTCCCGACCGGTGAGAAGGAGACGGTGCGAGCGATGCTTTCTGAGTCGCTGCGGGCTGTGATCTCGCAAACCCTGATCAAGAAGATCGGCGGTGGGCGCATAGCTGCGCATGAAATTATGTTAGCGACCCCGGCTATTCGGAACCTGATTCGTGAAAACAAGATCGCACAGATGATCACCGTTATCCAGACCGGGCAGGCGATGGGTATGAGTACACTGGATCAGACGCTTCGCGACTTATTGAGAAGAGGCTTGATCACGAAAGATGATGCCCGGCAAAAAGCGACTAATCCCGATGCGCTTTGAGTCGGCAATCATCTGAAAACCATCATTGAGGGGATGCCAGTGGAAAGAGAAAAAGCGATCCAATTCATGCATGATCTGCTCAGGCTGATGTTAAGCAAGGGTGCATCCGATCTGTTTATTACTGCAGGTGCACCGCCGTCGATCAAAATCGATGGCAAAATGGGCCCATTGACCCAGCAACCATTAAAGACAGCGAATACCCGGGTGCTGGTGCGTTCCGTAATGAACGACCGGCAATCCGTAGAATTCAATACGACCGAAGAATGTAATTTTGCTATCAGTCTGCCGGGTTTGGCGCGATTTCGTGTCAATGCTTTCATCCAGCGCGGTAGTGCCGGGATGGTTCTCCGCGCGATCAATTCCTGCATCCCGACATTCACACAGCTCCACCTACCACCCATCCTGCAGGATATCGCGATGACCCCTCGGGGAATGGTCATTTTTGTGGGCAGCACCGGCTCCGGTAAATCCACTTCGCTTGCCGCGATGATCGGTTTTCGCAACGAAAACAGTTATGGCCATATTGTCACGATCGAGGATCCTATCGAATTCATGCATAGTCATCACAACTGCCTGGTTACCCAACGTGAAGTGGGCGTCGATACCCAGTCTTATGAGGTGGCGCTCAAGAACACGCTACGCCAGGCCCCGGATGTCATTCTCATCGGTGAGATCAGGGAGCGTGAAACCATGGAATATGCCAATGTTTTCGCCGAGACCGGCCATTGCTGCCTGTCCACCCTGCATGCCAACAACACCAATCAGGCGCTGGATCGGATCATTAATTTCTTTAGTGAGGATCGTCGTCACCAATTACTGATGGATCTATCACTTAATCTCAAGGCAGTCATTTCCCAGCGTTTAATTCCGAGGGCAGATGGTAAGGGGCGCGTGCCTGCGGTGGAAATCCTGATCAATACGCCACTGATGGCTGATCTGATTTTTAAAGGTGCAGTTCCGGAAATGAAAAACTTAATCGCCAAATCAACCAAGCAGGGTATGCAGACGTTCGACCAGTCTCTTTTTGGCCTCTTCGAGCAGGGATTGATTCACTATGAAGATGCGCTACGCTATGCTGATTCCGTGAATGATTTGAGACTCAGGATCAAACTCGAAAGCAAGCGAGTAGATCACTCCGATCCGTTCGGGGATACCCGGAATTTCCATGTTGATACAACAGATTGAGGGGGCGGAGTGAAGGTCGAACCCTATCTGCGCTTGATGGCTGAGCACAATGCTTCGGATCTCTATTTCACTACGGGAGCACCAATAGCAATTCGTATCCAGGGATTGATGCGGCCTGTCGGTCGGGAGCCCCTTGAACCTGGCGTCACGAAAAACCTTGCATTTGACATGCTAACTGAGTGCCAGATTGTCGAATTCGAGCAAAACAAGGAACTCAATCTCGGTGTTTCCCTACCGGACATTGGGCGCTTTCGTTTCAATGTTTATCTGCAGCGCGGTGAAGTATCGATGGTGGTGCATTATATCAAAATCTCCATTCCGGATATTTCCGAATTAAATCTGCCGCTGGTGACGCGAAAGCTGGTTAGTCATTCTACCGGATTGGTACTCATTGTCGGTTCGACGGGTGTGGGAAAATCGACCACACTGGCGGCAATGATCGATTATCGTAACGCAACCTGCGCCAATCATATCCTGACGATCGAAGATCCGATCGAATATGTCTTTACTCATAAGAAATCTATTGTTAGCCAGCGAGAGGTCGGGCTGGATACCCTCTCATATGACAATGCCCTGCGCGAAGCGATGCGTGAGTCACCCGACCTGATCATGATTGGCGAAATCCGTGATCGCAATACGATGGAGGCCGCCATTACCTACGCCGATACCGGTCACCTATGTCTCTCGACCTTGCATGCAGTCAATGCTAATCAGGCGCTGGAGAGGATCATCAACTTCTTCCCGCCAGAAGCCAAACAGCACATTCTGATGGACCTCTCGCTTAATTTGCGCGGTATTATTTCCCAGCGATTGGTAACTACTGCCAATGGGGGACGCATGCCGGCGGTGGAGGTTATGCTCAATACGCCTTATGTCTCGGAACTGATCCGCAAGGGTGATTTCAGTACTCTCAAGGAGACTATGCAGGATGGATCGGAATCCGACATGCAGACGTTTGACCAGTCTTTGTATGAACTGTATCGAAGCGGCGAGATCACCCTCAAAGACGCTCTGGATCATGCGGATTCCAGTAGCGATCTGGAGTGGCGTATTCATTTCGGTGGTGGCATTCAGGAGATTGGTCTACAGCGCATCCGTGCCAAATCGGCAAATGGAGAGCAATTGGAGAGTGGCAGCCCTTCTTTGGATGATCTGAAGTGACCGCTAGCTTGAGACCCAGCCCTGCTATTAAAAGAGGTGGTTTCACGCATGTTGGGCATAGTATGATTTAATATAAGTATCAAGATCACCATCATCGGTGGCTTCGATCGCTGCTTGGCGGGACAGTGATTCCCGGGCCATACGCTTGAATTCTTCCACTCTTTGCGCCGGCAGTGGGTGCGCCAGGAAGTGTTTGCGGTGAGTCAGTGACAGGCGTTTCGCGAAGGCATGAATACTTTCTCTGCGGGCGCGCATTTCCGCCAGCATACGTCCCGAAGGTGTTTGTTCGGGATGATCGACTTTGGCTCGTTGCCGTTTGAGCGATTGGCAATATTTGCCATTATTTCCACCATCCAGGAGAACGCAAAATGGTTCCATCACACGCAGGATTTCGTGTGCCCATTCTGCCAATGGTCGTTCACCCTGAAGAGTTTGCAAATTGAGACCGGGTTCCCGGCCGCGATGGGCGACCCGCAACAGATTGGTATCGATCGCTTGCATCTCCGCAGTCTCGATGCGCGGGCTATCAGCGAACAGGCTAAATAGCATCAGCACCTCCAGGAATTGCAATTGTTCCAGGCTGACCCCTGCCGGTTCATAGGCGTTGATATCGAGCGAGCGCAATTCTACATAGCGGACCCCGCGGCGGCGCAACGCCACGGCGGGCCGCTCACCATTGACGGCTATGGGTTTGGGGCGGACGGTGCTGTAGTATTCATTTTCGATCTGCAGGATATGGTCGTTGAGCTGCCGGTATTCGCCATTCACCTTGATCCCAATTTGTTGGTAACGGGTGACCGGAGTACGAATTGCGGCTTCCAGGCTGTCGATATAGCTATCGAGTGAATCGTAATTGGCCTTGATTCCTCTTTCTCCCTCCTTGGCACTGGTATAGCCGATGTCTCCCATGCGCAGTGAAGTGGCGAAGGGTTCATAAAGCGTATGCGCATCGAAGCGGGGTAGATTCCGGGAAGGCCGGCCAATGAAAAAACTGTCACAGACAGCCGGGGAAGCGCCAAATAGGTAGGGTACCAGCCAGCCAACCCGCTGCAAATTACGCACCAGCCCTAGATACCGTTCAGAGATGAAAATATTTAAATCATTACCCGCCCCCGCGAGATGCCGCAGAACCGGCCAGATACTTTCACTGAAAGAAAAGTTGAAATGTACGCCGGCAATAATTTGCATGACTCGGCCATAACGATGCCCTAATCCAATTCGGTAGATACGTTTCATTAAGCCCTGGCAGGAATTCCCATATTCGGCAACGGGTATGCTGTTTTCGCCTCCGAGGATGCATGGCATACTGGTGGCCCATAACGATTCGTCATCCAGACCGGAGTAGACAAAGCGATGGATATCGCAGAGAAATTTCAGTGTTTGAGCAATTGAGGGCAAAGGGGGAGTGATCATCTCGATCAGCGCCTCGGAATAGTCTGTGGTGATCCAGGGGTGAGTCAGAGCTGAGCCAAAAACCAGAGGATGGGGGTGATCAGAAATATGTCCATCAGGCCGTACGCGCAAGGATTCTTTTTCCAGCCCGATGAGGTTGTTGCGTAACACTTGGGCATCGGCATGATCGAGAAAGTGCTGGAGATGCTGCTGTGCGGAGGCGAGATTCATATTATTTTTATTCCTTTTATGACGGATGAACGAGATGGGGCTAAAAGGCGGCATTTTAACGCAAACCCGGTTGATGCAGACCCCACGGTTGGTTGGGTTGGCAACCAAAGAATTATGCTAACCTTAAGCGGACTAATGGCTTGGGTATTTGTCATTGGATGCGCTGGCGGTATCTACCGGCGCGGATCAAAGGTCGATCGATCTTTCATGTGTAAGATACATGCCAACCCGGAAGATTTGGCCATTGTGCGCCCTATAGTGGCCCTGGCCCGGGCGTTGGATCTGGAGACCGTCGCCGAAGGTGTGGAAACCGCCGGGCAATGGCGCCCGTTAAGAGCTTAGGCATGGATTACGGGCAAGGGTTTGGCTCGGGTGACCCGTGCCGTGTGGGGGATTCGAGCATTTGTTGACAGGGCATGACCGTCGCTTCCGGTTGCAAGATACCTCTCCTTCACAACGAGCTTAGTCGTTGGTTTCATAACCTAGATTGGGTGCCAACCAGCGTTCGGCCGTAGCGAGATCCCAGCCCTTGCGGCGGGCATAGTCTTTGACTTGATCGCGGTCGATCTTGCCAACCCCAAAATAATGTGCTTGCGGGTGGGCGATATACCAGCCGGATACGGCTGAGGCTGGCCACATGGCAAAGCTTTCCGTGAGCTCCACACCGGCTAACCGCTCAGGCTTGATGAGCGACCATAGCGTGCGTTTTTCGGTATGTTCGGGGCAGGCCGGATAACCTGGAGCTGGACGAATGCCACGATAACGATCCTGGATCAGCTCACTGTTGTCTAGCTGTTCATCTGGCACATAACCCCAGAATTCACGCCGTACACGCTGATGCAGGTATTCAGCGAAGGCCTCGGCAAAGCGATCGGTCAGTACCTGGGCCATGATGGCGCGGTAATCGTCGTGTTCGGCCTCAAAGCGCGCCACATGAGCTTCCAAACCCTCCCCCGCCTGGAGCGCGAAAGCCCCGATAGAGTCAGACAGACCTGATTCCTTGGGGGCGATGAAGTCAGCCAGCGAGCGGTTCGGCCGTCCTGTCGGGCGCGTGGTCTGCTGACGCAGAAAATGTAATGTGGTCAGTACCTGGGAACGTGACTCGTCGGTGTAGATCTCAATATCATCATCGCGGACCTGATTGGCCGGGAAAAAACCAATCATGGCGCGCGGATGAATCCAGTTTCCCTCAATCATGCGTGTGAGCATGGTCTGTGCGTCAGCATAAAGTTCGCGAGCTTCTTTACCGATCACTTTGTCGTCGAGGATACGTGGGAAACTGGCATGCAGTTCCCAGGTATGAAAAAAAGGTGTCCAGTCGATATATTGGGCAAGATCCTCCAGGGGAATATCCTTGATGATATGGATGCCGGGCCAGTTGGGTTTTGGTGGTTGGTAAGCATGCCAGTCGATGGGCGTCTTGTTGGCGCGGGTACAGGATAGCGGGATAAATGGGTCTTTACGTTTACGGGTGGCGAGCTGATCCCTGACTTTGCCATATTCGGCGCGAATCTTCCGGGTGTATTCACCGCGCAGTTCCGGGCTTATCAGGTTTTGTACCACACCGACCGCGCGTGAGGCGTCTTTCACCCAGACGGTCGGTGCGCGTGTGTAGTTGGGTTCGATGCGTGCCGCGGTATGTGTCCGCGATGTGGTGGCGCCACCAATCAACAGCGGGATATCGAAACCCTGGCGCTCCATTTCCTTGGCGACATGCGCCATTTCATCCAGCGACGGGGTGATCAGGCCAGACAGACCAATGATATCCACCCCCTGTTCACGTGCGGTATCGAGGATTTTTTGTGCTGGCACCATCACGCCGAGGTTGATGATCTCGAAATTATTGCATTGCAGCGCCACGCCAACGATATTCTTGCCGATGTCATGCGCATCCCCCTTGACCGTGGCCATCAGAATGCGGCCTTGAGTGCGTGCGCCATCCCCTTTTTCAGCCTCGATGTAGGGGATCAGATGAGCGACTGCTTTTTTCATCACACGTGCACTCTTGACCACCTGGGGCAGGAACATCTTGCCTTCACCGAATAGGTCGCCAACGACGTTCATGCCCCCCATCAAGGGGCCTTCGATGACTTCGATTGAGTGAGAGCATTGCAGGCGCGCTTCCTCGGTGTCTTCCACGATCCAGGTATCGACACCCTTGACCAGGGCATGTTCGAGCCGCTTGGTGACCGGCCACTCACGCCAGGCGAGGTCTTCCTGCCTGGCCTGAACCCCATCGCCTCGGTAGCGCTCTGCAATTTCCAGCAGGCGATCGGTAGCGTCCATACGGCGGTTTAACACCACATCCTCAACCCGTTCGCGCAGCTTAGCGGGGATTTCTGCGTATACCGCGAGCTGGCCGGCGTTGACGATGCCTATGTTCATCCCGGCGCGGATGGCGTGAAAGAGGAACACGGCGTGAATCGCCTCACGGATGACGTGATTGCCACGAAACGAAAACGAGACATTGGATACGCCACCGGAGATTAGGGCATGGGGTAGGGTGCGCTTGATCTCGTGTGTGGCCTCGATGAAGTCAACGGCATAGTTGTTATGTTCCTCGATGCCGGTAGCGATGGCGAAGATGTCAGGGTCGAAGATGATCTCCGCAGCTGGGAAGCCAAGCTGCTCGGTGAGGAGGTTATAGCTACGCGTGCAGATCTCGATCTTGCGTTCGCGGGTATCGGCCTGACCCTGCTCATCAAAGGCCATGACCACCACGGCAGCACCATATTTGCGGGCCAGCCGTGCCTGCTCGATGAAGGGGGCCTCACCTTCCTTGAGCGAAATCGAATTGACGACGCCCTTACCCTGCAAACACTTGAGACCGGCCTCGATGATTGGCCACTTACTGGAATCCAGCATCACCGGGACCCGGGAAATATCCGGCTCTGCGGCAATAAGATCGAGGAAGTGCACCATAGCTACCTGGCCATCGAGCATAGCCTCATCCATATTGATGTCGATAATCTGGGCGCCATTTTCGACCTGTTCCCGGGCTACGGCCAATGCCTTATCGAAATGCCCCTCCAAAATCAAGTGGTTGAACCGCGCCGAACCAGTCACATTCGTGCGCTCACCAATATTGACGAACAATGAATCTTTGGTGATGTTAAGCGGCTCCAGGCCGGCCAGACGGCAGGTGGGCTCAATGTGTGGGCGCTTACGCGGTGGTTTGCCAGCCACTGCCTTGGCAATGGCGCGGATATGGGCGGGCGTGGTGCCACAGCAGCCACCAACGATGTTGAGAAAGCCTGCTTCGGCCCATTCGCCGATTTCCTGGGCCACGGTTTCGGCCTGAAGATCATAGCCACCCATCTCATTGGGTAGGCCGGCATTGGGATGAGCCGAGACATGAAATTCGGAAATTCGTGCCATTTCTTCGATATACTGGCGCAGTTCATAAGGTCCGAGGGCGCAATTCAGTCCGATAGAAAGAGGTTCGGTATGGCATAGCGAATTATAGAAGGCTTCGGTGGTTTGCCCGGTGAGCGTACGCCCGGAGGCATCGGTGATCGTGCCGGAGATCATGATCGGTAGTTCAACGCCGAGCTTTTCAAATGAGGTCTTGATGGCGAACACGGCTGCTTTGGCGTTTAGTGTGTCAAAGATGGTCTCGATCAGGAGTAGATCGGCGCCACCCAGGATAAGTGCTTCGGTCGCTTCGCTATAAGCGGTCACTAGCTCATCGAAGCGGGTGTTGCGAAAGCCCGGGTCATTGACATCCGGTGAGATGGAGGCTGTACGGTTGGTTGGCCCCAGCACGCCGGCCACGAACCGAGGTTTATCCGGGGTTTTGGTGGTCCAGGTGTCTGCCGCTGCGCGCGCAAGCCCGGCGGCCTGTTTATTGATTTCAACTACCAGATCTTCCATACCATAGTCAGCCATGGAAATCCGGTTGGCGTTGAATGTATTGGTTTCGATGATATCCGCACCGGCTTCCAGGTAAGCCGTGTGAATGGCTCCAATGATGTCCGGTTGCGTAATCGTTAGCAGGTCGTTGTTGCCTTTGAGGTCGCTCGGCCAGTCGGCAAAGCGCACACCACGGTAATCGGCCTCGCCCAGCCTGCAGGATTGGATCATAGTGCCCATCGCGCCATCTAGGATCAGAATACGCTCGGAAAGAATTTGCTGGATGAGGCTGGATTGTTCGGGCATTTTTTCTAGTCTGGAAGTAAAAAAAGAAAATTGTACCAGTTATCTCGGCGCGCGCCTTGATTGGGGATAGATGAGGAAATGATGAAATCGGCTACAGATTTTAGCTTAGGGGATACCTGGCTCTTTGATCTCAGGTGGAATCCCCTGAATCAGGTATCAGAATTCGGTGTCATTCCTCACAGGTTATCGCTGTAAACACTTGAGCTATTTTCCAGTTAAACCCGGTTCGAGCACTGATAACACAAACTTTTTGATTGGCCAGAATTATACTGGAACACCTCGATACCTGCTGGCTTCAGTAATAGCATAGATTGCAGTCTCATAATTTAAGTGCGCACTAAACGGCTGGTGATCTCACTCACATGCTGGCCCTGGAAACGAGCAATAGCGAGCTCATTTTCACTGGGTTGACGGGAGCCATCGGCTGCGGCCAGAGTCGATGCACCGTAGGGTGTGCCACCACTAACCTCATCAATGATAAACAGACGTCGTTCACTATACGGCACGCCGACGATGATCATGCCGTGATGCAGTAGCGTGGTATGGAAACTGAGAATGGTGGTTTCCTGACCGCCATGCTGGGTTCCGGTGGAAGTGAATACGCTGCCGACCTTGCCGATCAGTTTGCCACTCTTCCACAGGCTACCGGTTTGGTCCAGGAAGTTGCGCATCTGTGCGCACATCATACCAAAACGAGTGGGTGTGCCGAAGATGATGGCGTCAGCCTCGGTCAGTTGATCAGGCACCATGATCGGAATTTGGCTGAATTCAGCCTGCACTCGTTTAGTGCCAGTTTTTTCGAGGATTTCATCGGGTATGAGCTCTGGAACCCGGAATAATGAGACTTCAGCGCCGGCTTCACGCGCTCCGGTGGCAATCGCCTCGGCCATTTGATAGATATGCCCATACAGACTGTAAAAAACGACTTGCACTTTGACGCTCATGTTAAGCCCTCCTATTTTCGGTAATGTGCCGAGTACTTCAAGTATAGAGGTACTGTGATTTTTTATATTGACGTTCTTGCAATAAGATAATCAAAATTATTGATGCACCATATGCTTGAAAGTCGTTCGAGCGAGCTGGAGAGGCTTGGCCCTTTTCTGAGAGGACGACAAACTTCCAGGCGATATCGTCCCCAAGGTATTTAAGTTTTGCAAATCAGTAAACTCAGATTTTTTATCACGGCACCACATGATTGCCCCTATCTGCCGGATCGGCACGCCGTAGACATCATCGTTGATCCTGAAGCCCCCATGAATCGGGATCGATTGACCGGATTGTTTGCCTCTGGATTCCGGCGCAGCGGGATTTATGTTTATCGCCCGGAGTGCCTGGGTTGCCAGTCCTGTATTGCGGTTAGAATCCCGGTATCTCGTTTGCACATGAATCGCAGCCAGCGCCGGTGCGCCAGGCGCAATGCCGATCTTCAAATCGAACGTGTCAAGCCCTATTACAGCGATGAGCTATTCGATTTGTATATTCGTTATCTTAAAAGCCGTCATGCAGGCGGCGGTATGGACGATGCCACACCGGAATCGTTCCGTGGATTTTTGTGTACGCCCCGGATCGATACGGAATTTCTCCTCTTCAGAGAGCGGGGGCGTTTATTGATGGTGGCAGTGACCGATGTATTGGAAAATGGTCTGTCTGCTAACTATACATTTTTTGATCCTGACGCCAGTCAACGTTCCCTGGGTACTTATGCGATTCTAAGTCAAGTGGCGCAAGCGCACTGGCACAAACTGGCATATGTCTATCTGGGTTACTGGATCGAGGCATCACCCAAGATGCGGTATAAATATCATTTCCGACCATTGGAACTTTATCGGGATGGTGTTTGGCGGGATTGGTCTGCCGGGCAGAACAATCCACTTGTAAAAAATGAGTAATTCATAGGTGGCGCCCCATAAAGCCCCTCGTCAAGAGGGGCTTTATGGGGCCAGGCCAGCGCTGCTAGGTGTTATTTCTTGGGTGGCAGGACGATGACAGTATAGAAACTGCTTTGACCGCTACGGATGCGGATTGGAATCGGTACCCCTACCGGCAGCGAATCGATTAGCTGCTTGAACTGTGCCGGTGAGCTGATCGGTGCTTCACCCATATCTTGAATCACCATACCGGGTGCGATACCAATTTTTTGTGCTGGGCCTGCACCCACGCCATCAATCAATACACCATGCTGAATACCCAGCTTCTTGGCCATATGCGGGGTTAATTTCTGCACCTGGATGTGCAGGCGCGGAATCTCTCCGCTCACTACTGCGTGGACTCTATTGCCGCTGCTTCCGGCCTTTGGTAAGGCGCCGATAGTGACCATTAAAGTTTCCGGCTTGCCGTTACGCAAAATCCCCAGCTTGACCCGGGTTCCCAGCGGAGTAGCGCCGACCAAGGGTGGCAATTGGCCCACGTTATAGACGGGATCACCGTTATAAGTCACGATGACGTCGCCAGGTTTCAAGCCAGCCTTGGCGGCGGGACTGTTGGGCATGATTTCAGCAATGATCGCGCCGACGGGCGCTTTTAAATGGAGCGCCTCGGCCAGTTTCGTGTTGACATCCTGAATTTCCACACCCAGCCAGCCAAATTGAATGGGTTTGTGTACGGCCAGATTGTTGACGACCCGCATGACCGTGTTGATGGGGATGGAGAACGATAAACCCATATAGCCACCACTGTTGGTGTAGATCTGATCATTAATACCAATGACCTGCCCCTTCATATTGAATAGCGGTCCTCCGGAGTTGCCGGGATTGATGGGCACATCGGTCTGGATGAAAGGAATGTATTCATCATCCGGCAAGCTGCGGTTGACAGCGCTGACGACACCTTGGGTCACCGTATTGAAAAAACCGAAGGGGGCGCCCACGGCGACCAGCCATTGACCCACCTGGAGATTGGAAGAATTGCCGATTGGCGCGGTCGGCAGATTCTGTGCATTGATTTTCAGCAAGGCGGTGTCGTATCGTTTCGATAAACCGACCAGCTTGGCCAGGTAAACCTTGTGGTTGGTCAGCGTCACCAGAATATGATCCGCACCACGAACGACATGGGCGGCGGTGACGATGTAACCCTTCGAGGTGAGGATGAATCCAGAGCCCAGATCCTCGACCTTTTCATGTGCCGGCGCGCGTGGTCCCATGAATTGCCGGAAGAATTGATGGAATGGTGAATTCGGGGGAAATGGGTTGGGAGCGATAGCGTGCCGAGAGGTTGTCCGGGTGCTGGTGCTACTAATATTGACGACCCCATCCCCCACTTTCTTGATCAATGGCGTGAAATTGGGGATGTTGACCAGCGTGGGTTGGGACGCGGTATTGTAATGCAGGATTCCACTGATTGGCGCTGCATGAGCCATCGCGCCGGCACCCAGGCCAAAGCTAAAAATGCCGGTGGCTAATCTTGCCAGCCGCCTGCGGGCAAATGTTTTTCGAATTCCGGAATGGTCGGGTTGCATTATGAAAACTCCTTAGGTTAGGTGAGATATTAAATGGATTATGCATTGTTGACCTGAATATAATTTTCAGGTTCCAGGATAACGCCAAGGCTTATCGTGCATGTAAAGGTGGAACACTTGTTAATCATGAAAAATAGACCGAATCCCGTAGAATTTTTGAAAAACGTCACGGAGCCCTTTGCGGGATTTTACCTGCCTTTTCTTTTGCTTGTTATGGACCGATATGGTTCAAGGTCCAGTGTGCAATGGCGCCCGTCTCGGTTGCACCTGCCTGGCGGGCGATTTCCCGGCCTTGTCTAAACAGCACTAGGGTGGGAATGCTGCGGATACCATATTGTACACCGATGGCTTGCTCTTCCTCGGTATTGACTTTAACAAGCCTTGCGCGAAGTCTCAGTTGAGTTGCGGCCTCAGCAAAGTAAGGCGCCATCATTCGGCACGGGCCACCCCAGGGGGCCCAGAAATCGACTAACACCGGAATATCGCCCTGGTTGATATGCTTCTGGAAAGCTGCTGCATTGACTTCCACCGGTTGGCCGGTGAACAGGGGTTGGTGACATTTCCCGCAGGCGGGGCTTGCAGCCAGACGTTCGGTCGGGATGCGCAAGTATTCCCCAATCCATAAATGAGTCTGAAGAGGGGGTGAGAGAGTCATCTGTC
>CAZUKD010000003.1:0-57920 GCA_964620825.1 uncultured Ectothiorhodospiraceae bacterium | reverse complement strand
AATCAACTTTCGGGACGATCCGCCACCGAACCAAACGTTGCAAGGGCTGCCTGTCGCGTGATGGCATGCTGCACAGGATGTTTAAACCCGGTCAGTGTGCCGGGAAGAAGTGGAGACGCTTACGCGGTTTCGATACCCTGGCAAAGGTGATAACCGGAATCCGGTTCAAAGATGGCATTGAGGTAATATCGGATGATCAGGTCGCCGCTTGACTCAACGGGTCAAACACCACTTTTGACAATAACTCATTTATTTAGCTGGCTAATCTTCTTGGGCCAGGCGCAGCATTTCTTCGGCATGAGCCAGGGTTTGCCGGGTCAATTTTACTCCACCCAGCATACGCGCGAGTTCTTCGACTCGACTGGAATCACCTAAGGTCTGGATACGGGTTTGAGTAGAATCTTTTCGTTTCAGTTTGCTAACTTTTAGATGTTGGTGAGCCTGGGCGGCTACCTGAGGTAGGTGGGTGACGCATAGTATCTGGTGGCGGCGGCCAAGTGTACGCAAAGTGCGACCAACAACTTCTGCGACGGCGCCGCCAATACCTGTATCCACCTCATCAAAGATAAGAACGGGAATCCGGTGATCCTGATTGGCGGCCATCTGAATGGCGAGACTAATGCGTGATAATTCACCACCTGATGCCACCTTGCCTAAAGGTAGGGGTGGTTGGCCTGGATTGGCGCTAACCTTAAACTCAACCCGATCCAGGCCATGCGGAGTGGGTTGAGCATCATGATTCATTGTAACATTGATGATTAGGCGACCGCCTTCCATACCCAGCGTCTGCATTCGGCGGGTAATTCCCTCGGCGAGTATTCGTGCCATCTCAGTACGCATTTCGTGAATACGCCGGGCCAATTTCCGATAGGTGTCTGCGGCTTGAGCCAGAAGTTCATCCAGGTGCGAATATTCTATCTCGGTATTCTGGAGGGTACTCAATTCGGCTTCCAGCCCAGCTTGCCGTACAGGCAGCTCATTCGGATCGCAATGATGCTTGCGCCCCAGTTCATGTAGTGTTTGCAGACGGCCTTCGAGCAGGGTAAGTTGTTCCGGGTTTACCTCGATGGCGTCCATTATATGGCGGAGGTCATCGACGGCTTCCCTGACTTCGATGCGGATATTTTGCAAGCAGGTGAGAATGTCGCAAACGCCGGATTCAAAAGTGCTGATAGCTTGCAGGCTGGAAATGGCCTGATTCAGCAGGCTGTCGACATCAGGCTCACCTTCACAGAGGAGTGTCCGGGCGCGTTCGATGCCTTCTAGAGATTCCTGGGCATGGGCGACACGCTTATGTCGTTCGACCAGTTCAACGAATTCATCGGATTCAGGAGTGGCAGCTTGTAATTCATCGACCTGGAATTTGAGAAAATCAATATGGGCTTGCCGGTTTGGATCGTCCAGGTGCAGGTTCCGGCGTTGGCCTAGAAGATGTCGCCAATTGCGATAGGCAGTTTGCAGGGCAGCGAGTTCTTCCTGCAGGCCAGCCTGGAGGTCGAGGATATCGCGCTGATAATCGCTTCGACCTAAGGCCTGATGGGCGCGCTGGCCATGAATCGAAATCGTTAGCTCACCCAATTCACGTAGCATTTGTAATGTACTTGGGGTTCCATTGATATAGGCGCGTGAGCGGCCGTCCCGTGTGATGACTCTTCGCAAGGCACATTCAGCGTTGCTGGCGAGCTCATGCTGGTCTAGCCAGTCACGAACTTTTGGTAAGTTGCTCAGATCCAGGATCAAATTGATTTCGGCCTTTTCGCACCCAACACGGACAGCGGTGCTGTCGGCGCGATCGCCGAGGAGTAGGCCAATGGCATCGACTAGAATGGATTTCCCTGCTCCGGTTTCTCCGGTGAGTGCGGTCATACCGGGTCCGAGGCTTAGATCCAGTTCATCGATGATAGTAAAATCACGTATGAGTAAGTGGGTCAGCATAGGCACACCTGCCAGGAATACGGCTTAATTTATTAGTTAGTTGCTAGGATCGTTTTCTTGGGGAGCTTCTGCCCAGTGTAGCTTTTTGCGTAACAAGGCGAAATGATCATAGTCTGCTGGGTGTAAAAGTTGCAATTTGTGGGTATTTTGCTGAATCAGTACGCGGTCTCCCGGCAATAATCTGGTCATCGCTTGACCATCGAAGGCAACCTGGGCGGAAGTTCGATTCAATTCGTGGAGCCGGATCTCAATGCGTGCTTCGGCGCTGATGATGAGTGGGCGATTGCTCATGGTATGGGGGCAAATAGGTACCAGCATGATAGCATCAAGGCTGGGAGCGACCAGCGGCCCGCCTGCCGAGAGGGCGTAGGCAGTGGATCCTGTCGGAGTCGCCACCACCAGGCCATCTGCTCGCTGGGTATTCACATGCCGCTGGTCGATATAGGTGTCGAATTCGATCATGCGTACCACGTCATGGTTGTGGATAACGACATCATTAACGGCATCTTCAGTGATGATGCGCTGTTTACCGCGCCAAATCTCTGCGATAAGAAGTGAGCGAGCCTCTGAGGTAAAATGGCCCTGCAGAATCTGATTCAAGGCTGGAATCATCTCGTGGGATGAAATATCAGTGAGAAAACCCAGGCGTCCATGGTTAATGCCGATGATAGGCAGCTTGAATCTAGCTAGCGTGCGACCTGCGTTGAGCAAGGTTCCATCGCCGCCGATGACAATGACTAAGTCGCAGCATTTGCCCAGTTCTTCGCGAGCATGCAAAACCCTACCTGCCAGTAGGCCTTCAGTACTTTCATCGAGCAGAACGTTTTTGCCAAGATCCTCTAGATGTTGTAGCAGACGTTGCAGGGTGAGGGTGATGCGTGGTTCACCCCGCTTGCTAATTAGGCCGATGGCCTGAAATGAGTGGGTATTGGTTGGCATAGGATGGGGCGATTTTAGCCACGTGGTTTGGGATTCGAGGTTGTTAATATTACGAGCATGAGCAGTAAAACGCGAAATAAACTTGAATCGGCGAAAATAAACATCCCCGGGGCAAGCCCTCTCGCTTAAGCTCGATTTTCGCTATGCGAAATCGGGGTATTTTTAGAACAGTGCCAGCTGATGGCTCTCATAAAGTTTCGTATGCTTGTACCCTTGGTTTTTCCCAACTTTACGCCGCAAGCGGCGGGGAATAAAACCCAAAGGGATTAAACGATTAATCCATGTTAATTTATCAGCGCGACCCCCGCATCCAATAAGGATGGGGTCGCGGGGTGCTCGGTGTGGTTGAGCCAAGTATTTGTCCGATGGGCGTAACGAGCCCGGTGTGATCGATTCATCCAGAGCATGAGCGTTTGAGTGGTTTACCGATTACACCGCAAATTGCGACATTCCTGGTTTTTGTGCTTGCGGTTCACTGGAGGGGTTGAAGTTTTCTTTGCACTCCCCCATTTGTTGTTTGATTTCGTGTGTTGACGTTGATTAACATTGCGGGTTTAGGCGATGTTAACGTGGGAGTATTTCTTCAACAGATTTTGCCACTTCTAGACCGGATTAAGACTGTGCAATAGGAGCTTTGAATGATATGAGTAAGAAAAAATCAGAGGAATCGAATCAGCAGCAAGTTGCTTCTGCCGAACCAGTGAAAAACCGAGAGGAGTCTTCAGTCGACATGGATGCTCTGGAAGCCTTAAAAACTGATCTGGAGGCTATGGAGAGCAAGGCTGGGGAGCATTGGGATCAGTTTTTACGGACGCAGGCCGAATTGGAGAATTTGCGCAAACGGGCGGAGCGCGATCTGGAGCATGCCCATAAATTTACGCTGGAACGCTTTGTTAGAGAACTATTGCCTGTCAAGGACAGTCTGGAGCTGGGACTCGGGTCTGCGCCAACGAACGGTGAAGAAATTGAGAAGATCCGCGAAGGCATGGAGTTAACCCTAAAGATACTCTCCCAGGCCTTCGAGAAGTTTGGCATCAAGGAAATAAATCCTGTGGGCCAACTATTCAATCCAGAATCGCATCAGGCCATGACGACTCAGCTCAACACCGATAATCCGCCAAATACGGTGTTAAGTGTTATGCAGAAAGGGTATCTGCTCAATGATCGGGTGTTGCGTCCAGCTCTTGTGGTGGTATCTAAGGCCGAGCAGCAATAGGAGTTGCGTCTTGAATTCTATCTATCAGACCCAACCATTCATGACAAGATTACATATCATTCAAACGAGGAGATTCAAACTATGGGAAAAATAATCGGGATTGATCTGGGCACCACCAATTCATGCGTTGCCATCATGGAAGGAGGCAAGCCAAAAGTTATCGAAAATGCTGAAGGTCATCGCACCACACCTTCGGTGGTGGCGTTCGCGAGCAATGGCGAGGTTTTGGTAGGTGAGCCTGCCAAGCGTCAGGCTGTTACCAATCCAAACAACACTTTGTTTGCCATCAAGCGGCTGATCGGACGTCGTTTCGATGAAGAGGTTGTGCAACGGGACCTTAATCTGGTTCCCTATAAGATCGTCAAGGCGGATAATGGGGATGCTTGGGTTGAAGTCAATGGCAAGAAGATGGCCTCCCCGGAGATTTCCGCTCGTGTACTGATAAAGATGAAACAGACTGCTGAGGATTATCTGGGAGAACCGGTCACTGAAGCGACTATCACCGTGCCGGCCTATTTCAATGATTCTCAGCGGCAAGCGACAAAGGATGCTGGCAGGATCGCGGGCCTGGAAGTCAAGCGAATCATCAATGAGCCCACGGCCGCAGCATTGGCTTTTGGTCTCGACAAAAAAGGTGGAGATCGTAAGATTGCTGTATATGATTTAGGTGGAGGTACTTTTGATATTTCCATCATTGAAATTGCCGATGTAGATGGTGAGAAGCAATTTGAAGTATTGGCTACCAATGGAGATACCTTTCTGGGTGGCGAGGATTTCGACCGGCGGCTCATCGATTATCTGGCGGATGAATTCAAGCATTCGCAGGGTATCGACTTGCGTGGTGACCCATTGGCTATGCAGCGACTCAAGGAAGCGGCCGAAAAAGCCAAGATTGAGCTTTCATCTACACAACAGACCGATGTAAATCTGCCTTATATCACGGCCGACCAAGCTGGGCCCAAACATTTGAATGTCAAGATTACACGGGCAAAATTGGAGGCTTTGGTCGAGGATCTGATCAGTCGATCCATCGAACCATGTAAAAAAGCACTGAAAGATGCAGGCTTGGCTACCGCGGATATCAACGATGTCATTCTCGTTGGCGGTCAGACCCGTATGCCCAAGGTTCAGGGGGCGGTCAAAAGCTTTTTCGGCAAAGAGCCCCGTAAAGACGTCAATCCTGACGAAGCTGTGGCGGTTGGTGCTGCCATTCAGGGAGGTGTGTTGGCTGGCGAGGTCAGGGACGTACTACTGCTGGATGTGACGCCGCTTTCCCTTGGTATCGAGACGTTGGGCGGTGTCATGACTAATTTAATCGAGCGCAATACCACAATTCCAACAAAGGCAAGTCAGGTCTTTTCTACTGCCGAAGCCAATCAGCCCGCGGTTACGGTGCACGTGTTGCAGGGTGAACGCGAACGGGCGATAGACAACAAGTCCTTGGGGCGCTTCGATCTGACTGATATTCCTCCCGCGCCTCGTGGTATACCGCAGATTGAGGTGACATTCGATATCGATGCCAATGGTATTCTGAATGTTTCTGCGAAAGACAAGGCCACTGGCAAGCAGCAATCGATCGTCATCAAGGCTTCTTCCGGTCTCTCCGGGGATGAGATCGAAAAAATGGTGAAGGATGCCGAAGCCCATCGTGAAGAGGACAAGAAATTCGCGGAATTGGTGGGAGTTCGGAATCAGGCGGATACTTTTATCCATGCGGCCCAAAAATCGCTGAAGGAAAATGGTGAGAAGATTGACGCAGCGGAAAAAACAGTGGTTGAACAGGCAATCAATGAGCTTGAAGAGGCGCTGAAGGGTGATAACAAGGATTTGATCGAGGTAAAAACGCAAGTCTTGAGCGAAGCCTCTGCTAAGATAACCGAAAAGCTCTATGCTCAGGAATCTCCGCAAGGCGCCGGAGCGGATACTTCTCCGGAGCATGAATCTGCACAAGCCGGAAAAGAAGAAGATGTTGTCGATGCAGAATTTGAGGAAGTTAAAGATAGCAAGAAATAAGTATTTTGAGTGAGGAAGCTTATGCTGCTTTTCTCATGATCGAGTGGAAAGGGGTAGCCAGGAAGTGACGGTTGCCCCTTTCTTTTTCGGTGCACGCAAGAAGTGTCAAATTAAACAGATTTTTAAATCACTTTCTGGCCGGGATGGGTTAGAAAAGTTTTTTGTTTGGTCTGGAGTATTAGTTGTATGGCGAAACGTGATTATTATGAGATTCTCTGTGTTGAAAGAACGGTAACTGATACGGAATTAAAAAAGGCTTATCGTCGGTTGGCCATGAGATATCATCCAGACCGAAACCTGGATGACCCCGAAGCGGTTGAGCATTTTAAGGAAGTCAAGGAGGCTTATGAGATGCTCTCTGACCCACAAAAACGGGCAGCTTATGACCAATTCGGCCATGCCGGCGTGGATCCGTCTGCTGGGCCTGCAGGGGGTGCCGGCCACAGTGGAGCCCGGTTCGGGGACATATTCGGGGACATATTCGGGGACATATTCGACGGGGGGCGAGGAGGTGGTCGGGAGCAGGCCTTTCGTGGCGCTGATTTGCAGTACAATCTTGAACTGACACTCGAAGAAGCGGTATTCGGTGCCGAAGTTGATATCCGCGTACCCACTATAGTGACTTGTGAGACCTGTGGGGGTAGCGGGGCGCGGTCGGGTACCCAATCACAAACCTGTTCGACTTGTGGTGGAGTCGGACAGGTCAGGATTCAGCAGGGTTTTTTTTCACTTCAGCAAACTTGCCCACGATGTCACGGCACTGGCCAGGTGATTCCCGAGCCTTGCTCTGAATGCCATGGTGAGGGACGCATTCGAAAATCGCATACGCTGTCTGTAAAAATTCCGTCGGGTGTAGGTACCGGCGATCGGATCCGTTTGTCCGGGGAAGGTGAGGCGGGTGTCCAGGGCGGCCATTCTGGTGATCTTTATGTTCAGATTCAAATCAAGAAACACCAAATTTTTACCCGCGATGGCAATGATTTGTATTGTGAAGTACCCATCAGTTTTGCTACAGCAGTTCTAGGTGGGGAAGTAGAAATTCCCACTTTGAAGGGGCGAGCCAACCTCAAGATTCCACTGGAGACACAATCGAATCGTTCATTTCGGCTCAAAGGAAAAGGAGTCAAGCCTGTGCGCGGAGGGGCTGAGGGTGATTTGATTTGTCGTATCGTGGTAGAGACCCCGGTTAATTTGACTCACGAGCAAAAGGAAATATTGTTGGCTTTTAATGAATCACTCAAGGGCGGTGGTGAGCGACATAATCCGCAGGCACATGGCTGGCTGAACGGGATGAAGAATTTTTTCGAAGATATCAAGTCGAAGTGGCATTGAATCCGGCCATTCTATGGCGCATGAGTAATCCTCCGGTTTACGGGCGACCCTGGACAGGGTAATGAAATGACGAGAATCGTGGTAGCAGGGGCTTCCGGGCGTATGGGGCGCGGCTTGATCGAAGCAGTATACACCCTGAAGGATGTCGAGTTGATTGCAGCTGTCGGTCGAGCAGGAAGTGAGGCGATCGGGCAGGATGCCGGCAAACTGGCTGGCATCGCCAATATTGGCGTACCGGTGATCGAGAGCCTTGATCAGGTTATTGATCATGCCGATGTTTTGATTGATTTTACCTCGCCTGAGGCCAGTATTACGTATGCTGGGATTTGTCGGGCGCATCGCAAACGGCTGGTGATTGGCACAACGGGCTTTAATGCCTCGCAGCGGGCGCAATTGCAAGAAGTCGCGCGCGAAACCGCTTTGGTATTAACGCCTAATATGAGTATAGGAGTCAATCTGTGCTTTAAGTTGGTCGAGTTGGCAGCACAAGCTCTGGGAGATGAGGCAGATATTGAGATTATCGAGGCGCATCACCGTCACAAGATAGACGCACCATCCGGGACGGCTTTACGATTGGGTGAGATAGTAGCTCGGACGCTTGGGCGGAATCTGGATAAATGCGCCGTCTATGGCCGTCAAGGGCGGACGGGTCCACGGGATCCCAAAACCATCGGGTTTGAAACAATTCGTGCTGGTGATATCGTGGGTGAACATACGGTGATGTTTGCCGGTCTTGGAGAAAGAGTGGAAATTGTACATAAGGCTTCCAGCCGGGCAACTTTTGTGCGCGGCGCGC
Source organism: uncultured Ectothiorhodospiraceae bacterium (assembly GCA_964620825.1). Lineage (GTDB taxonomy): Bacteria > Pseudomonadota > Gammaproteobacteria > DSM-5130 > Acidihalobacteraceae > Acidihalobacter_A. The sequence goes on along the minus strand of CAZUKD010000003.1, from coordinate 49,689 downwards.
TCAGGGCTGCTCAATGGATCATGCGGAAAGAACAGGGGCTCTATGATATGCAGGACGTATTGGGGTTGGAATAATCGAGTGAATCGTATCTGCTGCCGGGATTGGGGAATCTACCCATTAAAATAGACAGATCAGGTCATGGCGGTTAAAATTTATTGGTTTGCTCGTGAGTTGGTGTGTCCGGTAGATGCAAGTTTCCAGATATACTAATTGATAACGGGAAAGATTCAGTGCTTTCCCGTTATCTGTATCTGCATTAAGGTGATCAAGTTGAAGCGACTTGCTTTGTTGGCTCTCGAGGATGGAAGCCTGTTCTATGGTGATGCGCTTGGCATCGATGGCGAATGTGTCGGTGAAGTTGTTTTCAATACGGCCATGACAGGGTATCAGGAAATTTTGACCGATCCCTCCTATGCCCGGCAGATTATTACGCTAACCTATCCGCATATTGGTAATGTAGGCGCTAATCCCGAGGATGAGGAGTCCAGCCAGATTTTTGCGAGCGGATTGGTGATTCGTAATTATCCGGTTCGATACTCCAGTTGGCGGGCAAAGGAAAATCTGGGAGATTACTTGTCTCGACATGATGTCGTTGCTATCGCTAGCGTGGATACTCGGCGACTAACCCGGATTCTTCGTCACCACGGAGCCCAGAATGCCTGCCTACAGACGGGTGATATCGATTCCGAGCGGGCCGTGGCGGAGGCAAGGGCTTTTGTGGGGCTGAAAGGCATGGATCTGGCACGCGAGGTGACTACCCGGCAAGTTTATGAATGGGTTGTCGGAGGATTCAGCTTGGGGGAAGGTTTTTCCCACCCTGATAGCGTATCTTTGCCGTTACATGTCGTCGCCTATGATTTCGGTATCAAGCGCAATATTCTACGGATGCTGGTTGACCGCGGTTGTCGAATCACTGTGGTTCCCGCCACCACCCTGGCAAGCAAGGTGTTTGAGATGAAACCGGATGGGGTATTCTTGTCCAATGGTCCGGGTGATCCCGAGCCTTGTGATTATGCGATAATAGCAATTCAGGCTTTTTTGCAACAGGGAATGCCTCTGTTCGGGATATGTCTGGGGCATCAGTTGTTGGGTCTAGCAACCGGGGCTAGGACCGTGAAAATGAAATTCGGACATCACGGTGCGAATCATCCCGTTCAGGATATCGATACCGGACAGGTAATGATTACTTCACAGAATCATGGCTTTGCTGTAGATAGGGAATCTCTGCCGCCGCGTTTGCGGCCAACCCATAAATCGTTATTTGATGGATCATTGCAGGGTATTGAATGCCTCGACGCGCCGGCATTCAGTTTCCAGGGGCACCCGGAGGCGAGTCCGGGCCCTCATGACGTCAGCCATCTATTTGATCGATTTATCGATCTCATGCGCACTCATACACTAATAAAATAAAATCACCAATATGCCGAAACGCACCGATATTCAGAGCATTCTTATCATCGGCGCCGGGCCAATCGTTATTGGCCAGGCTTGCGAATTTGATTATTCCGGAACCCAGGCCTGCAAGGCGCTGAGAGAGGAGGGGTATCGGGTTATTCTCATCAATTCGAATCCAGCCACCATCATGACCGATCCAGAAATTGCCGATGCGGTCTATATCGAACCCGTCGAATGGCGGACAATCGCGAGGATCATTGAAAAGGAACGGCCCGATGCACTGTTGCCGACTATGGGTGGGCAGACGGCTCTCAATTGTGCTTTGGATCTGGTTCGGGAGGGTATTCTGGAGCGCTATGGTATCCAGATGATCGGTGCCGATCAAAAAGCTATCGATATGGCCGAGGATCGGGAGCATTTCCGGTGTGCAATGGTAGAAATTGGGCTGGAATGCCCCCGGGCCTCTATCGTGCACAGTTTCGAGGAGGCACTTCAGACTCAGGCCAGTATCGGTTATCCAGTTATCATCCGACCTTCATTCACCATGGGCGGAAGTGGAGGTGGAGTAGCCTATAACCGGGAAGAGTTCGAGGAGATCGTGCGGCGCGGTCTTGATCTGTCGCCTACGCATGAAGTCTTATTGGAAGAATCGGTGCTCGGCTGGAAAGAGTTCGAGATGGAGGTCGTTCGGGATTGTGCGGATAATTGCATCATCGTCTGTACCATCGAGAACCTGGATCCTATGGGTGTACATACGGGTGATTCGATCACGGTAGCTCCCGCACAAACCCTGACGGACAAGGAATATCAACGCATGCGCAATACCTCAATCGCTGTATTGCGCAAGATTGGTGTTGAAACGGGCGGATCCAATGTCCAGTTCGCGATTGATCCACAGACTGGTCGGTTGTTGGTCATCGAGATGAATCCTCGGGTTTCCCGCTCTTCAGCTTTGGCTTCCAAGGCGACGGGTTTTCCGATTGCCCGGATAGCGGCTAAGTTGGCCGTAGGATATACCCTGGACGAATTGCGTAATGAAATTACCGGCGGCATGATCCCGATTTCATTCGAACCCACGATTGACTATGTCGTGACCAAGATTCCTCGGTTCACTTTTGAAAAATTCCCCCAAGCGGATCGTCATCTGACTACCCAGATGAAATCGGTTGGCGAAGTGATGGCCATTGGGCGGTGTTTTCAGGAGTCCTTCCAGAAAGCTTTGCGCGGTCTGGAGATCGGTGTCGATGGTTTGAACGAAATTGTCGATCTTTCCCTGGGAGAAGAGGAGGCGCTGTCTCGTATCCGTCAGGAGTTGAGGCAACCGACGGATCAGCGCATCTGGTATATTGCCGATGCTTTTCGATTAGGGATGTCGGTAGATGAAGTCCATGACCTCAGTCGAATAGATCCCTGGTTCTTAGCGCAGATTGAGGATTTGGTGAAAACCGAAAGATGCCTGAAAGGTGGTGCTGCGCATGATTTAGATGCCTCTGCAGTACACCGGTTGAAGAGTAAGGGATTTTCCGATCGTCGTCTGGCCTGGTTGCTGAATGAGACCGAGAAGACGTTCCGTCATTATCGACATAAACTGGGTGTGCGGCCAGTCTATAGGCGTGTCGATACTTGTGCCGCGGAATTCGACAGCACGACTGCCTACTTGTATTCAAGCTATGATGAAGAATGCGAGGCCAATCCCAGTACAAGGCTGAAAATCATGATCCTGGGCGGTGGGCCCAACCGTATTGGGCAGGGCATCGAATTTGATTATTGCTGTGTCCATGCTTCGATGGCACTGCGTGAAGACGGGTTCGAGACCATCATGGTCAACTGCAACCCGGAGACGGTTTCCACGGATTATGACGTTTCTGACCGTTTGTATTTTGAATCACTTACGCTGGAAGATGTGATCGAAATTGCCCAACTAGAAAAGCCTTTTGGAATCATCGTCCAGTATGGAGGGCAGACACCACTTAAACTGGCGCGCGATTTACAGGCAGCCGGGCTACCGATTATTGGTACCTCCCCACAAAGTATTGATCAGGCGGAAGATCGTGAGCATTTTCAGCAGATCATCAAGACATTGGGCTTGCTGCAGTCGCCCAATAGAACGGCGAGAAGTGATCAGGAAGCTACTTTATTGGCGGAGGAAATCGGATATCCTGTGGTGGTGCGACCCTCCTATGTCTTGGGTGGCAGAGCTATGGAAATCGTCTTTAATCAAGAAGAATTACGCCGTTACATGCGCGAGGCAGTCAAGGTCTCTAATGATGCGCCAGTGCTGATCGATCGTTTTCTCGATGATGCTATCGAGGTCGATGTAGATGCAATTTGTGACGGCAAGGATGTCGTCGTGGCGGGAATTATGCAGCATATTGAACAGGCTGGCGTGCATTCGGGGGATTCAGCCTGCTCATTGCCGCCCTATTCGTTGTCTCCTGCTATTTTGAACCAGTTGCGCGACCAGGTACGGGCAATGGCTGGAGCATTGCAGGTGGTGGGGTTGATGAACACCCAGTTTGCTATCAAAGGTGGCAGAATCTTCGTGCTCGAAGTCAATCCGCGGGCTTCGCGAACCGTTCCCTTTGTCTCAAAGGCAACTGGCGTTCCCTGGGCCAAGCTGGCTGCGCGATGCATGGCGGGTAAGACACTGGCAGAACTGCACTGTCAGGAGGAAGTTGTGCCAACTTTTCATGCAGTGAAGGAGGCTGTTTTTCCATTCCTGAAGTTTCCGGGTGTGGATCCCTTGCTGGGGCCGGAAATGAAATCTACCGGAGAGGTTATGGGAGTGGGGATGCGTTTTGGGGAGGCTTTCGCCAAAGCGCAATTAGCCGCTGGTGTCGAAATCCCGAGAACTGGAACTGCGTTCATCAGCGTTCGGAATGAGGATAAACCGGAAGCGGTTAAAGTAGGGCAAGCTCTTATCGAGCATGGTTTTAGTATCGTGGCCACACGCGGTACAGCGGCAGTGCTCCGGGCTACCAGCGTTGATTGTGAGATTGTTAACAAAGTAGCCGAAGGCCGTCCTCATGTTGTGGACATGATCAAGAATGATCAGATCGATCTGATTATCAACACCACAGCTGATAAGCAGGCGATTGTTGATTCATTTACCATCCGTCGTGAGGCTTTGCAACACCGGATTACTTATACGACAACCATGGCAGCGGCCTCTGCCATGGTTGTCGCCATGGATTTTATCGAGAGCGAGATAGTTTACTCCCTTCGGGAATTGCACGAGGTGAAAAGCTAATGAAGAAAATTCCATTGACTCTGCGTGGCGCTGAAATGCTCAAAGCGGAACTCCAGCGGCTAAAAACTCAGGAACGTCCCCGCGTAGTCGCTGCTATCGCTGAGGCTCGTGAGCACGGGGACTTGAAGGAAAATGCCGAATATCATGCGGCCCGTGAGCAGCAGGGGTTTATTGAAGGGCGGGTTAATGAGATTGAGGCTAAGTTGAGCAATGCCCAGATCATTGAGGTGAGCAGATTGAATGCGGATGGCCGAGTTGTATTCGGTGTTACTGTGGAGTTGATGGATGAGGAATCCAGGGAAAAACTTAGCTATCAGATTGTTGGAGACGATGAGGCGGATATCAGGGAGGGTAGGATATCGATCAGCTCTCCAATTGCCCGCGCCTTGATCGGCAAGGAAGAGGGGGATTTTGCCATTGTCCAGGCTCCCGGTGGAACCAAGGAATATGAGATTCTTTCTGTTCGCTATGTTTAATAGGAGTTCAGATATTAGATTATTTTTGGTAAATAGCGGCGTTATGCCCGATTTTCTGGATGAGGGTTGCTCCCATTCTTCCTGGTCAGGAATCGGCCATTGCTTTACCTTTTCAGTTGCCCGCAAGCTTTATTTCCAGCAATTAGGATGGCCCAATGTACATCCCAGCTCTTCGGGTACCCCGGCATGCAGCCCTTATTGCCTTATCGGAACAATCTACCTCAAAGGGTGGGTACTGGATTCAAGGGTTTTCCGGCTTTGTTTATCCAGGGCAAGGATTTGCTTGAATCATCGGAAGTGGTAAATTCAGAGGTTTGGAGTGGCTCGTAGCAAGAGTAGCAAGCGCTGGTTGCGTGAGCACTTTGATGACGCCTATGTACTTAAGGCGCGTGCTGATGGGTGGCGATCCCGGGCAGTATATAAACTGATCGAACTGGATGAACGTCATGCACTACTGCACTCGGGTGCAGTAGTGGTGGACTTGGGCGCTGCCCCTGGCGGATGGAGTCAGGTGGCGACTAGGCGGGTTGGCGCATCTGGACGTGTAGTGGCCTTGGATAGGTTGCCGATGGAGCCTATTGCAGGCGTTAAATTCATTCAGGGTGATTTTTTACATCAAGCGACACTACATGAATTAATCAATACGATTGGCGAATGGCCAGTGGATATTGTAATTTCGGATATGGCCCCAAATATAAGTGGTGTACCTTCAGTTGATCAACCTCGCAGTCTATTGCTTGCCGAATTAGCGCTGGAAATGGTGGATCACATTTTGAGGAGGGATGGTTCCTTTATCGTAAAGGTTTTTCATGGCGAAGGATTGGATGCTTATTTGCGGGAAGTCAGAAGACGATTCATAAAGGTTAGTATGCGCAAGCCCCATGCATCCCGTCCACACAGTCGGGAAGCTTATATTGTAGCTTTAGGCTATAAATTATAGTAGTGTGATGTCGTAGTAAGATAAGTTGAGGTGTAGTCTTGAACGATCTGATCAAAAACATTATTTTGTGGGCTGTTATAGCTGTCGTTTTGATGTCTGTATTTAATAATTTCAGTCGAAAAGGTAATTCGGCCTCATCCGCAATGAGTTATTCGCAATTTATCAGCGCAGTCCAGAGCGGTCGCGTTAGTAGCGCGATGATCAGTGGCGACACAGTCAAGGGTATAATGGATGGAGGTAGCAAGTTTACGACTTATACTCCACCGAACGATCCAGGTTTGATTGGTGATCTGCTAAAAAATAACGTCAATGTTTCCGCTGCCCCCCCGAAGCACCAGTCTTTACTGCTGTCCATTTTAATCAGTTGGTTCCCAATGCTGCTGCTGATTGGTGTGTGGATATTCTTCATGCGTCAGATGCAAGGTGGGGGAGGGCGCGGGGCAATGTCCTTCGGGAAGAGTCGTGCCCGGATGATGACGGAGGACCAGGTCAAAGTCACGTTTGCTGATGTCGCCGGTATCGATGAAGCCAAGGAAGAACTGGGGGAAATAGTGGAGTTTCTTCGTGATCCGGGGAAATTCCAGAAGCTGGGAGGGAGGATTCCTCGCGGTGTACTGATGGTGGGTTCACCGGGTAGCGGAAAGACTCTATTGGCTAAGGCAATTGCCGGCGAAGCCAAGGTACCATTTTTTAATATTTCTGGTTCTGATTTTGTGGAAATGTTTGTCGGCGTAGGTGCTTCTCGTGTCCGAGATATGTTTGAGCAGGCAAAGAAGCATGCACCATGCATTATTTTTATTGACGAAATAGACGCTGTAGGCCGGCATCGCGGCGCTGGTTTGGGAGGTGGCCATGATGAGCGTGAACAAACGCTAAACCAGTTGCTAGTGGAGATGGATGGATTCGAAGGGACTGAAGGTGTCATTGTCCTCGCCGCTACGAACCGGCCGGATGTACTGGATCCTGCGCTGTTGCGCCCAGGTCGTTTTGATCGACAGGTAATTATACCACTGCCCGATGTCAGAGGGCGGGAAATGATTCTGAAGGTTCATATGCGCAAAGTTCCCATCGGTGATGATGTCGTTCCTTCCCTCATTGCTCGTGGAACTCCAGGATTTTCTGGGGCTGATCTGGCCAATCTAGTTAACGAAGCAGCCCTGTTTGCAGCACGAACCAACAAAAAAGTGGTCAACATGGCCGAGTTCGAAAAGGCTAAGGATAAAATCATGATGGGAGCCGAGCGGCATTCTCTGGTCATGAATGAAGAAGAGAAAAAGCAAACGGCTTATCACGAATCGGGGCACACAATTGTTGGTTTGCTGGTACCCGATCATGATCCAGTATACAAGGTGAGTATCGTCCCGAGGGGACGGGCATTGGGCGTCACTATGTTTTTGCCGGAAGAGGATCGGTACAGCTATAGCAAGCAGCGGCTGGAGAGTCAGATTTCCAGTCTTTTTGGTGGGCGGATTGCTGAGGAGCTGATTTTTGGGGCTGAGAGGGTGACCACCGGCGCTTCTAATGACATAGAACGGGCAACAGAAATAGCACGTAATATGGTAACCAAGTGGGGATTATCCCAGCGCCTTGGGCCACTGGCTTATTCTGAAGAGGAGGGTGAAGTTTTTCTGGGTCGCAGTGTCACTCAGCATAAGCAGGTTTCTGATGAAACCGCACATACGATTGATGAGGAGATCCGCGCCATCATTGAGCGCAATTATAATCGCGCCAAACAGATTCTTCTGAATAATACGGAGCAGATGCATCTGATGGCCAAGGCTTTGGCCAAGTATGAAACGATCAATATTAAACAGATCAAGGAGATTATGGAAGGTAAGCCGCCGAGTCCACCGCCTGATTGGGATGACGAGGGATCAAATTCTGGCCAAAAGGCATCTGGCAAAGAGATTATTGATAAGTCATGGGTAAAAACTGGCAGCGGCAAGATCGGTGACCCAGCCAGCTCGCATTAAGCGTCCAAGATGATGAGGCCTCCGGTGCGCATTGATACCGTGCCTTTTCCTATGCAAGTTAAGTGCGGTTCCTACATTCTTGATATATCAAGGCCCAGGATCATGGGCATACTTAATGTAACGCCTGATTCATTTTCTGATGGAGGGCGTCATTCGAGTCTCGACCTGGCTTTGCGCAGAGCCTGGGAAATGGTCGAAGAAGGGGCGGACATCATTGATGTCGGTGGAGAATCTACTCGCCCCGGTGCCCCGGTTGTATCCCTTAATGAGGAGCTTGATCGCGTTCTGCCCGTCGTACGCGGTCTTGCTCGTCGATTACCCGTTCCTTTATCCGTTGATACCCGCCATTACGAGGTCATGCGTTTGTGCCTTGCCGAAGGTGCTACGATAATTAACGATATCAATGCACTGAGGAGTCCGGGGGCGCTGGATCTGGTTGCGCAAAGCGAGGCTGCTGTCTGTCTGATGCATATGCGCGGGGAACCAGAATCAATGCAGTATGATCCCGTATATGAGAATGTTGTCGATGAAGTTGAGTCTTTTCTCTTGCAGCGGGCTCAAGTCTGCAAAAAGGCAGGGATAGGAACTTCACGCATTCTTATTGATCCGGGCATTGGATTTGGTAAGACACTTGGACATAATCTCACTTTGCTGAAAGCGACCGCGCGCCTCGCCAGCCATGGTTATCCGCTCCTACTGGGTTTATCCAGAAAATCTTTTATCGGCTCATTGCTTGATCAGGCTCCAGTTGAGAGCCGACTTAGCGGTAGCATAGGGGCGGCGATCGCTGGCGCTTTACAGGGCGCGCGCCTTCTGCGGGTTCATGACGTTGTACAGACGCGTGAGGCATTACAGGTGGCCTGCGGGCTATGCGTGGAGGAGCCAACTGATGTCTGAGCAGCGCTATTTCGGTACAGATGGAATCCGGGGGCGTGTCGGGATTGAACCTATGACTCCCGATTTCGTTTTGCGCTTGGGCTGGGCAGCTGGGCGGGTATTGGCGAGCTGCGGGAATCGTTTAGTATTGATCGGCAAGGATACCCGTATTTCTGGCTACATGTTTGAATCGGTCCTGGAATCCGGCTTGTCTGCCGCTGGGGTAAAAACTCGATTACTGGGACCTATGCCCACCCCCGGAGTCGCTTACCTGACACGCACCTTCAGGGCTAATGCCGGGATCGTAATCAGTGCTTCCCATAATCCCTATTATGACAATGGCATTAAATTTTTTTCTGAAAAGGGGGAGAAGCTGTCCGATGGATCGGAATTGGCTATTGAAAAAGTCATGCAGGATAAAATGCATGTGGTCGATTCCACCCAACTTGGGAAAGTGGCTAGAGTTGCAGATGCAGCGGGTCGCTACATCGAATTTTGCAAGAGTACCGTACCTGTCGGAACTTCATTCCGAGGCTTGAAGATCGTCGCGGATTGCGCAAACGGTGCAGCTTATCAGGTCGCTCCAGCTGTTTTTTCAGAATTAGGTGCGGATGTACAAGCTATCTGCGATCAACCCGATGGTTTAAACATCAATGCTGGCTGCGGTTCTACCGAGCCTGGCCGTCTTGCGGATGCAGTCCTGAGCCATCATGCAGATTTAGGCATTGCTCTGGATGGTGACGGAGATCGGGTTATCCTGATCGATGGCGAAGGTGGAGTTGTCGATGGAGACGATATTCTGTTTATTCTGGGCCGAGCCCGCCAACAGAGGAATGCTCTAAAGGGTGGTGTTGTGGGTACTTTGATGAGTAATTTCGGACTTGAGGTAGCTTTGCGGAATCTTAATGTGGATTTTGTTCGCTCTCCTGTGGGTGATCGCTATGTCATGTCTTGGCTTAAGGACCGTAACTGGATTCTGGGTGGGGAAACGTCGGGCCATGTCATTTGTCTGGACCGTCAAACGACCGGCGATGGTATCATCGCCGCTTTGGAAATCTTAGTCGAAATGGTGATGACAGGATTGAGTCTGCGTGAGTTGCGGGTTGATTTGTGCAAATTTCCGCAGGTTTTGGTCAATGTGCCTCTTCCGGATAATCGGGATATTTTACAAGATCCACAGGTGCTGCAGGCTATTCGTGACGTGGAGGCCACGCTGGGTAGTCAAGGGAGGGTGCTATTGCGCTTATCCGGTACTGAACCCTTGTTGCGAATTATGGTGGAGGGGCGGGATCAGCGTGAGGTCACTCAGTTGGCGAAACAGCTTGCTCAAGTTGTTCGCAGTCAGGCGTCTTTCGCTGAAGTGGAGTAATTTATTACCGAGAGATGCTGGAAAGGTTATTACACAATAATCTGACAATTTTTGAAAAAACAAACGAAAACCAATCATTGATTTGATGGTGAGGTTATGTGATAAAATACCTTAGGGAGTTGGCTAGACAGTCGCTCAATCCTGCTGATTGAGAGGAAAGTCCGGGCTCCACAGGGTGGGATGCCAGGTAACGCCTGGGCGGTGAAAACCGACGGAAAGTGCCACAGAAAATAAACCGCCAATGGTCGAAAGGCACAGGTAAGGGTGAAAAGGTGCGGTAAGAGCGCACCGCGCATGCGGCAACGTAATGCGGCACGGTAAACCCCATCCGGAGCAAGGCCAAATAGGGGTGCCATGACGTGACCCGCGTCGCGCCCGGGTAGGCCGCTAGAGGTGTGTGGTAACACACATCCCAGATGAATGACTGTCCTTGACAGAACCCGGCTTATCGGCCAACTCCCCACTCTCTCTTTTTGCCGCCCATTTTGGGCACAACTCAAATTAATATTCTCTTGCCGGGATCATTCGGCAAAAACATAGAAAGTAGTTGGTAAGGTTTCTGTTCTTTTTTGATACTCAAACCTGCCAGCGTAGTCAGGGCTTTACGGCCATCCTGGTCTTGATGCTGTTTTCCCAGAGCAAATATCTGGATTCATGCGCGGGAATAAAACTGATTGTGGCTGATTGGGCTGGATAGCTGCCCTCTGCCTTCAGGTGGTTAATTAAAAAACAGCTCCATCATACTGTTTCTTTGCACAAAGATTTTAAATTACCTGATTCTTGGAAGTACTGCTAACTCATTGTACAAGAAGAATTAATTTTGTGTGTTTCAGATGATTTACTACTTGACTCACCCAAAATGGTTTCTTATAGTGTGGCTATGTGGGGAAAAGTGGTGAAAAGTGGTTTCATCACCCAGAGATTCCAAGAGGAATACAGTGTTTCGCGGTGTCAGTAATCTCAATCTCGATTCCAAAGGACGGGTTGCCATGCCCGCCCGCTATCGGGAGCGATTGCTCGAGTCCTGCAAAGGGTGCCTGGTAATCACTATTGATCGGGACGGCTGCCTGCTCATTTATCCCCTCCCAGAATGGGAGCGAATTGAAGCGGCCTTGATGGCTAAACCTAATATGAACTCTCAAGTGCGTTCCTTGCAAAGATTATTACTCGGTTATGCCAGCGACGTAGAAATGGATGCACAATCCAGAGTTTTAATTGCGCCAAGTCTAAAGGAACATGCCCGGCTGGAAAAGCATGTTGTTTTGGTAGGGCAAGGAAATAAATTTGAATTATGGGACGAACAGACATGGGTAGCGCAGCGCGAACAATGGCTTAACTCTGATGAGTTGGCCCAGGGATTGAGTGAAGCGTTAGTTTCACTGTCGCTGTAGCGAGTCGGGAAAAATAGTTGCAAGGTAAATAGTGCCTTGCTGGAGACCAGTTCAGAATACTCATTTCGGTTGCAACTGATCTTTTGATGGTTTTGGCTGGCTTGTTAACTTATGAATATGGCGTTTGAAAATTGATGGCTGAGCATAAACCGGTACTATTGGAGGAGAGTATGGCCGGATTGGCTATAAAACCCAATGGGTTCTATGTAGACGCCACCTTTGGGCGAGGTGGCCATGCTCGCCGACTACTTTCTCTATTGAATGCTGATGGCAAACTATTGGTGTTCGATCGTGATGCTGATGCTGTTGCGTGTGCGCGAACCCTTGCCATAAGCGATCCTCGCCTGCGGATCAGGCATGCCCCCTTTTCCCGTTTGTATGAAGTCGGCAGGGAACTGAGCATCTTGCGACAGTGTGACGGGATATTGATGGATCTCGGCGTTTCTTCTCCGCAGTTAGATGAACCCCAGCGCGGGTTTGGGTTCATGCAAAATGGCCCTCTGGATATGCGCATGGACGCCACGCATGGGGAGTCGGCCGCCGAGTGGCTGAACAAGTCCAGTGAAAAGGAGATTTTCCGGATACTGAAAATCTATGGGGAGGAACGCCAAGCCCGACGTATTGCCACGGCAATTGTGCGGAAGCGGTCGGTGACTGCATTACAAACTACCCGGGAATTGGCAGATTTAGTGGCTGGAACCATTGGTCGTCCTCCCATGGGTAAACATCCTGCAACCAGAACTTTCCAGGCTATCCGTATCCAGGTCAATGATGAGCTCGGAGAATTGCAGGAGGGGCTTTCTCAGGCTATCCATCTTCTCCGACCAGGTGGACGCTTGGTCGTTATCTGCTTCCATTCGCTGGAAGACAGGATGGTTAAACGTTTTTTTCAGGAACAATCGCGGGGAGAGATTTTGCCCAGGAAATTGCCTGTACGAGGAGATAGCGTGGCAGGTAGAACCTTGCATTTGATTGGCCGACCCATCCGCCCCGAGGAATCAGAGGTGGAGGGCAATCCACGTGCCCGTAGCGCAACCTTGAGAGTTGCGGAGCGTTTATTATGAATTGGCGCTTGGTAAGCCTGATCGGTTTGCTGGCATTAGTGATGAGTACATCTCTTATGGTGGTTTGGAGTACCCACGAAACCCGCTGGTTATTTCTGCATCTGAACCGGCTAGACGTTCAGCGTGATGCTCTGACAGTTGAGTGGGGTCGGTTGGAACTTGAGCAAAGCGTATGGGGTGCTCATGAACGGGTATCTCGAATTGCGCGCGAACAATTACATATGATTCCGCCAACTTATCGCGACACAGTTTTTGTTCAACCATGAGCCAGAAAAGCCGCCAGTTCAGGGATTTTTATCATCGCCGACGGTTCGTATTGGGACTGCTTGGAGCAGGAGCGGCTGCTCTGGTCGCAAGAAGTGTGGATTTACAGGTTGTCCGCGCCGGGTTTTTGAGGCAGCAGGGTGATGCTCGTCATCTACGCATTGTGCCAATTTCGGCGCATAGGGGCATGATTATGGATCGTAATCAGCAGCCATTGGCGATCAGCACCCCCGTCGATTCGGTTTGGATGGATCCGCAGGTTGCCGTGCAGTCCAGCGAATTGTCTCGACTGGCTAAGCTATTGCACCTTGATCTTAAGTTGTTGATCCGAAATCGAGGTGCCGCTAGAGTGATGGGGCGAGAGTTTATCTGGGTCAGGCGGTTGGTCGATCCGGCGTTAGCCCGTGTGGTAAAGCACCTGGATATTCCAGGTGTGGGATTACGCCGTGAATACAAGCGCTTCTATCCCCTGGGCGAAGTGGGCTCTCATGTGCTGGGATTTACCAATATCGATGATCAGGGCCAGTACGGTCTGGAATTGGAATTTAATCGTTGGCTGACGGGGGCGCCCGGAACCAAGCGGGTGGTTATCGATCGATTCGGGCACGTGGTTCAGGATGTGGATCTCATTGAGTCGGCCAAGCCGGGTCGAAATCTTGTTACCACTTTGGATCAGCGGATTCAATATCTGGCTTACCGGAGCCTCAAAGCAGCGGTAGTCCGACATCGGGCCCGATCTGGATCGATCGTGGTCATGGATCCGCGTAATGGGGCGATTGTGGCGATGGCGGATCAGCCGATATTCAATCCGAACATGCGCTCGGATTATGTTGCTGATCTGTACCGGAACCGAGCGGTTGCAGATGCTTTCGAACCCGGATCAGTCATGAAACCGTTTACTCTGGCGGCCGCATTGATCAGTGGGCGCTATACGCCGAATGATGTTATTGATACTTCCCCGGGTTGGTATATGCTCGATGGTCATACGATAAAGGATGATGCGGATTTCGGCCGGATCGACATGACCCAGATCTTGCAGTTTTCCAGCAACGTTGCCGCCAGCAAGGTTTCTCTGACTTTACCACCTCATCTGGTGTGGTCGGTTTATTCCGCAGTGGGTTTCGGGCAACTCACGTATAGCGGTTTTCCAGGAGAAACAGCGGGTATTTTGCATAATTATACGACCTGGCGGCCGATTGATCAGGCTACCATGGCCTATGGTTATGGGATAGCTGTTACTACATTACAGTTGGCGCAGGCCTATTGCGCTTTAGCCAGCGGAGGAATGCAATTTCCAGCCTCGTTTGTCAAACCCGGAGATTCCGTACGGGGAAAACGCGTTCTGCCGCAGGAAGTTGCCGATACCTTGCGCGGTATGCTGCGTTCCGTTATTACGCCCCAGGGAACCGGTTATGCGGCTAGAGTGCCGGGTTATAGTGTGGCTGGAAAAACCGGGACAGCGCACCGTTTGACAGAGCATGGCTATACCGAAAATGAATATACTGCAGTATTTGCCGGCATGATTCCCGCGCGTTACCCACGACTGGTTTGTGTGGTTGTAGTTGAAGCGCCGCAGGGAAAATATTTTGGTGGGCAGGTTGCCGCGCCAGTATTTCGCGAGGTCATGAGTGGTGCGATGCGATTGCTGGATGTTCCACCCGACGAAATACCCTCTCCTGAGAGGGTATTGCCACCATTGGGTGCCAGGACATGATTAGGCATAATCATGATTGGACTCTACAGGAATTGTTCGCTGGCGTGATGGATATTCCTTCATCCTGGGACCGGCCCATCAAGGGCTTGAGCATGGATAGTCGGGAGCTCAAGCCGGGCGAAGTATTTTGTGCCTTAACCGGATGCCGGGGGCATGGGCTCGATTATGCGCAAGATGCGGTGCGCCATGGAGCGGTGGCTATTCTCAGTGATCACCCCTCCCCGATCAGCCTGGGTGCTCCGTTGGTGGTTATTCCAGATTTACCCGAGCGTCTTGGCGAGATTGCCAGCAGATTCTATGGTGATCCGTCCCGGAAAATGGTGGTGATTGGTGTCACGGGTACTGATGGCAAGACTTCGGTTGCACATTTTATTGCGCAGGCGTTGAATCAGGAGTGTTCGGTCGGCGTGATCGGAACGCTTGGATATGGGCTGATCGACCAGCCATTGGCTCCTTTGCAGCATACCACACCCCAGGTTATTCAAATCCATCAGATTCTGGCTGAATTAGCACAGGCCGGTGCACGCTGGGTTGTGCTGGAAGCATCATCGCATGGACTGGATCAAGGAAGACTTAATGGTGTTGCTTTTAATCAGGCAGTTTTGACTCATCTGGGCCGCGATCATCTTGATTATCATGGCGATCTGGATAGGTATGCTGCAGCCAAGCGTAGATTGTTTTCCTGGCCCGGCCTTGATACGGCAGTAGTCAATCTGGATGATGCATATGGTCGTGGTCTGATTCAGGAAGTCAGTGGCCCACGATGGTTTGGTTTCTCTTTCTGGAAGTCGGCGCTTGATGGAGTCGAAGTCGTGCGCTCGTATCAGCCGATTCTACATGCCGGAGGGATTCAGCTTAGGCTGGAAACAGCCCGGGGGAAGTCTGCAATCAAAGTGCCGGTATATGGGCTATTCAATGCCACTAATGCACTCACCGCGCTAACCAGTCTCTTAGCCCTTGGTCTTAGCTTGCCCGAGGCCATTGATCGGTTGCCCCGGCTAAAGCCCGTGCCGGGGCGGATGGAGCGATTTATGGATGCCGCCGGACGCTTGATTGTCGTGGATTATGCGCATACTCCGGGAGCACTGGAGGCGGCTTTGCAGGCGCTGCGCAGCCATGGGGAAAGCCGCTTGTGGTGTGTTTTCGGTGCGGGTGGAGAACGGGATCGCGGTAAGCGCCCGCTGATGGCCGAGGTAGCCGAAAGACTTGCCGATGAAGTTATCTTAACGGACGATAATCCGCGAGGTGAGGATCCTGATGCTATTTTGGCCGATCTTCGCTCGGGTTTGACTCATGTTGATAAAGTTACAGTGATTCGTGATCGGGCGCAGGCTCTCGAGCGGGTTTTATCTCTGGCCGGTGCTGGAGATGTGATCCTGATCGCTGGCAAGGGACATGAAGAAGTACAGGTTTTGGCGGATGGAGCATGGCCTTTTAGTGATCGTGCCGTGATCCAGAACTGGCTCCGGCGGAGGGAAGCATGAATCGCTGGAGATTGGCGCAGATAGCGGAATGGACCGGTGGCAAACTGGTGGGAGGAGATATTGAGGTTTGTGGAATCAGCACCGATACCCGCCAGCCTGATCCGAAAAGCCTTTTTGTTGCCATCGCAGGCCCTCATTACGATGCGCATGACTTCATCCACACCGCAGCGGTCAAGCCACTGGCAGCTGCGGTCATGGTGCATCGGGAGATTTCATCGGCCTATCCACAGGTCGTGGTTGGTGACACCTTGATTGCGTTGAAGCGTTTCGCAAGTGCTTGGCGCTCATCTTTGCCTACCTGCTTGGTTGCCATCACCGGCAGTAATGGTAAAACGACGGTCAAGAATATGCTGACCTCCATCTTGAGTTCACTAGCCCCAACATCAGCGACCCAGGGAAATTTAAACAACCAGATTGGGGTACCGTTGACTTTACTGGAAGTTTCACCAAATGATCGTTTTGCTGTGGTGGAAATGGGAGCCAATCACCCCGGCGAGATCGCTGGCCATACGGTACTGGCCAGCCCTCAGGTAGCCTTGGTGAACAATGTTGGCCCAGCCCACCTTGAAGGGTTTGAGGATCTAGCCGGTATCGCTCGTGCGAAGGGAGAGATTTTTTCCGGCCTTTCCGCTGATGGCGTGGCAGTGATCAATGCCGATGATCCCTTCGCTGATTATTGGCGTAAGCTGAACGATAGTCGCCAAACCATAACCTTCGGATTGGAGCAACCTGCTGATATCTGTGGCCACGTAGGTCGTCATGGCTGTTTGTTGATCCAAAGCCCGGTCGGTGATGTCGAAATAGCTCTGCCTGTTTTGGGGTGTCACAATGTAATGAATGCAATGGCGGCGTGTGCCGCCGCACTGGCTATAGGAGTGCCCCTTGCCGCTGTCAGACAGGGGTTGATGGAGATGAGACCTGCTCCCGGGAGGCTGACACGGTATCCTTTGCTATCGGATGGCGTACTTTTAGACGATAGCTATAACGCCAATCCGGCTTCACTCGCGGCGGGTTTGGCCGTGTTGGCTGATCAGCCGCAACCGCGCTGGCTGGTTTTGGGTGATATGGCCGAGTTGGGAGAATCCGCCCAGGCATTTCATCATGATGCTGCCCGGATAATCCAAAATGCGGGTGTTGAGCGGATTTATGCTATCGGTCCCCTGACTTGGGAGACGGTCGCGGCTTTTGGCCCGGGTGCTTGTCATTTCGATCATCTGGAGGAGCTGAATAGGGCCGTAAGGCAGGATTTGGCGGCGCTCAACACGTGTAGTTTGTTGGTCAAGGGTTCACGCAGTATGGGACTGGAGCGGCTGGCCCGATCGTTGCTGGCGTCGACAGCGGTAGGAGGGACTCCTCATGCTGTATAGCTTGTTCGGATACCTGGCCATTCATATTTATAGTGGATTCCATGTATTTTCCTATTTGACCTTGCGCGCCATTCTGGGCGCCCTGACTGCACTGGGGATGGCTCTGATCATTGGCCCCGGTATGATCCGTCGCCTGCTCGAATTCAAGATTAGCCAGCAAATCCGGCGGGATGGCCCGCAGTCACACTTAAGTAAGGCGGGGACGCCGACTATGGGTGGCGCGTTGATCCTGGTGGCTATAGCGTTAGCGACTCTCCTGTGGAGCGATCTTGGTAACCGTTATGTCTGGCTGGTATTGGCTGTTACTCTTCTGACCGGGGTGATCGGCGGTGTTGATGACTACAAAAAAATGCGCTATGGCAATTCATGTGGACTTAGTGCGCGAGGTAAATTTTTCTGGCAATCCCTGATCGGCTTTAGTACTGCTTTTTATCTTTTTTTTACTGCCATCGAACCCATTCAGACAGCCTTGCTGGTACCTTTTGCCAAGCATCTCATGCTGCCGCTGGGATGGGTTTTTATCCCCTTTACCTGGCTGGTTGTCGTGGGTTCTAGTAATGCTGTGAATTTGACGGATGGGCTGGATGGGCTGGCCATTATGCCTACGGTGATGGTTGCCGGTGCTTTGGCGATATTTGCTTACCTCACTGGCAATTTTAAGTTTGCCGATTATCTCGGCATTCCTTTTATTCCTGGAGTCGGTGAACTAGTGGTTTTCTGTGGTGCGATGGTAGGTGCCGGCCTGGGATTTTTGTGGTTTAACACCTATCCGGCACAGGTTTTTATGGGTGATATCGGGGCGCTTGCGCTGGGTTCTGCCTTGGGTATCGTTGCCGTACTGGTACGACAGGAGCTGGTATTGATGATCATGGGCGGGGTGTTCGTCGTGGAAACACTTTCCGTTATTCTACAGGTTGCGTCATTTAAATTGACTGGGCGCAGAATCTTTCAGATGGCGCCACTGCATCATCATTTTGAGCTTAAGGGTTGGCCGGAACCACGGGTGATCGTGCGTTTCTGGATTATCACGGTTATCCTGGTCTTGATCGGCCTGGCTAGCTTGAAGGTGCGTTGAGATGAATAAAACGCAATCAGCAACGAACATGATGTCGCCCACCAGGATAGATGCTGTGATTGTTGGCCTTGGGCGTACCGGACTTTCGGTGGCACGTCATCTTGCCCGGCAGGGTAGGCGATTCGGTATCGTGGATACACGGTCAGAACCTCCAGGCCTGGCCGAGTTTCAGCGTACCCTGAATGCAGAATTTGTCCGTCTCGGAGGATTGAGCCGCGAGGACTTGTTACCAGGTAGAAGCGTTGTGGTCAGCCCCGGATTCCCGTTGGCCCATCCCGAAATCGAAGCTGCACGCGCAGCTGGAGCCAAAATAAGTGGTGATATTGAGCTCTTCGCTAAAGCTAACCGGGTGCCGGTAATTGCGATCACCGGTACCAATGGAAAGAGTACGGTTACTACCCTGGTTGGTGAAATGCTGCGTACTTCAGGAGTTTCCGTTGGGGTGGGCGGTAATCTGGATACGCCGGCGCTGGATCTGATCGCCTGGTCCTTACCCAACTGGATCGTGCTGGAATTATCCAGCTATCAACTGGAAACTGTTGAGACACTGACGCCCGAAGTGGCTGTGGTGCTCAATATCAGCCCCGACCATTTAGATCGCTACCCTTCGTTGCAAGCCTATGTTCGGGCTAAACAGCGCATCTATGAGCATGCCCGGTGTCGGGTGGCTAATCTGGATGATCCACAAGTCATGGCAATGCTTGAAGGTCATGAATACAGTGGTTTCACTCTCAACGAACCATCTCGGGAAATGGATTTCGGGATCCGGCTCATTGATGGTGAGCGTTGGATTGTCCGGGGCTTTGTGAAAGTGCTACCTGTTAATCGCCTGCTTTTGCCCGGTCGGCACAATCTTGCCAATGTCCTCGCGGCCCTGGCGCTCGGGGTGGCGGCTGGTTTCTCTATCGAAGCGATACAGGAGGCGGCTATCACCTTCAGAGGTTTGCCGCATCGCTGTCAATGGGTCGGAGAAAAGCAGGGTGTACAGTGGTATGACGATTCCAAGGGTACCAATGTGGGTGCGACCCTAGCGGCGATCGAAGGTTTGGGTGGTCCTTTGGTTTTGATTGCAGGCGGTCAGGGTAAAGGGCAGAATTTCGCACCATTGCGAGATCCTGTGCGCACCCATGCCCGAATGGTGATTGTTCTGGGTGAGGCTGCAGCCGAGATCGAGAGGGCTCTTGGTGACGTGGTTTTGGTGAAATGGGCGTTGGATATGGTGGAGGCCGTCGGGTTGGCGAGTCGTTTCACTCAACCTGGCGATCGGGTTTTGTTATCCCCGGCTTGCGCCAGCCTGGACATGTTTCCCAATTTCGCCACACGAGGAGATGCCTTTGTGCGGGCATTCCGGGAGGAGGGGGCATGAACGTCAGTGCTGGCGATCTACGTGGATGGCGCCGGAACTATGCGCTTCGTTGGGATCGAGATATGGATATTCCGCTCTTACTGGTCAGTGCTGCCATTCTCTGTTTGGGGTTGGTCATGGTCGAGTCGGCATCAGTGTCTGTGGCCACCCGGAATACCGGAAATCCATTTTATTTTTTCGAGCATCAGGGAATCTATGCGTTGTTCGGTATCGCTTGTGCTTTCATTGCTTACTGTATCCCACTTAGGATCTGGGAGCGTGTCAGCGTGGTTTTGTTGCCGCTGGCATTGCTACTGTTGGCTGCCGTACTGATTCCTGGTATCGGCCATGCCATCAATGGTAGTCGTCGTTGGATCGGCGTGGGTCCGATTAACGTACAGGTCACTGAACTGGCCAAGTTTATGATTACGCTCTATCTGGCTGGCTATCTGGTGCGTCGCCATGAGGAGGTACGCACCCGATTCAGTGGCTTCATCAAACCCATGCTGATTATCCTGATCGCCGGTGCGTTGATGCTGAAGGAACCAGATTATGGCAGCGCCGTAGTTTTACTGACTATTTGCTTAGGGATGCTCTACCTGTCTGGTGGTAGTTTGCGTCATTTTTCCCTTTTTGTCCTGCTGAGTGTGCTCGTGGTAGCCGTACTTGCGGTCAGTTCGCCTTATCGGCTGGAACGTCTGACCAGTTTCCTCAATCCCTGGGCTTATCAATATGGAAGTGGCTACCAACTGACTCAGTCATTGATTGCTATTGGCAGTGGGTCATGGCTTGGTGCGGGTCTGGGTGACAGCGTCCAGAAGCTGTTTTTCCTACCGGAAGCCCATACAGATTTTCTATTTGCCGTGTTGGCCGAAGAATTAGGTCTGGTGGGCGTACTCACAGTCATTGTGCTGTACGGCGTGCTGGTTTTTCGTAGTTTCCGTATCGCCGCCCGGGCATTGACGGCAAATCAACCGTTTGCTGCTTATCTGGCTTATGGTATTGGTATCTGGCTATGGTTGCAGGCATTCATCAATATGAGCGTCAACATGGGCTTGCTGCCGACCAAAGGCTTGACCCTGCCGTTGATGAGCTATGGCGGAAGTAGTCTGGTAGTCGATATCGTGGCTATCGGGATGTTGTTGCGAGTGCATCGGGAAAGTTGGCGCGATATATCTTCCAACCAGTCAACCTCGCAGCAGGCCGGGGGAGACGTATGAACGGTTCGGTGATGATTATGGCGGGAGGGACGGGTGGCCATGTATTTCCTGCGCTGGCGGTTGCCCACGCGCTGCGTGACCGGGGGCGAGAGGTAACCTGGCTGGGTACGCGGCAGGGGTTGGAAGCACGCATCGTGCCACGTTCCGGATTTGAGATGGAATGGATCGAAATCCAGGGTATACGCGGCAAGGATTGGCAGGTTCGTTTGCGAGCACCCGGGAGGATTTTTACTGCCCTGCGTCAGGCACGCCAGATTTTGGTGCGACGAAAGCCAAGTGTAGTGATCGGGTTCGGTGGTTTCGTTTCCGGTCCAGCGGGTCTGATGGCCGCTTTCACAGGTATTCCCTTGCTCATTCATGAACAGAACGCAGTACCTGGGTTAACGAATAAATGGCTGGCGCGCCTGGCGCGCGCTGTCTATACGGGTTTCCCGATCACTTTACCGGGGGCGGATTCAAGGATTCATTACGTCGGTAATCCCGTACGGAGGGATATTGTGGCCCTGCCGGAGCCGGAGGTGCGTATGCATCTCCGACAGCAGGAGAAACTGCACTTGTTGGTTATTGGAGGCAGCCAGGGTGCGGCAACCCTGAATCGGCTGGTGCCTCTGGCTCTTTCCCGACTTGATGTCGGGCGATATCCGGAAGTTCGCCACCAGACGGGAGAGCGCCACTTGTTGGCCACTCGAGATAACTACGCTGCCGCAGGCGTCTTGGCCGAAGTGAGTCCATTCATTGAGGATATGGCGGCAGCCTATGCCTGGGCGGATCTGGTAGTTTGTCGTGCCGGAGCACTCACAGTTTCCGAACTAACTGCAGCGGGAGTGGCGGCTCTGCTGATTCCCTATCCTTATGCCGCCGATGATCACCAGCGTGCTAATGCCGATTTTCTGGTCAGAGCCGGGGCAGCCCACATGCAGTTAGAGAATGCGCTGACCGCTGAGGCGCTAGCTACGGAGTTGCAGGAATTGCTTTCCCGCCCGCGTTTACTGCCAATGGCGCAGGCCGCACGCGTGCTGGGGCGAAGGCAAGCCGCTGACGAACTGGCTGATGGCTGCCTGCGCTGGCTCGATCAATAGGGAGATTTGGCATTATGAAGCCTTTTTTTGAGAAAATCCCTAGCCGCCGAATTCGACGCATCCATTTTGTGGGTATCGGCGGAGCCGGTATGGGAGGGATAGCCGAAGTCCTAAATAACATGGATTATCGGGTTACCGGCTCTGATCGCCAGGAAAATGCTATGACTCGCCGGCTGGCCTCTTTGGGTGTGTCCATTGGCATCGGCCACGATGCCAGGCAGATCAATGATGCTGATGTTGTGGTCGTATCCACCGCTATCCCAGCTGACAATTCAGAAGTCCAGGCAGCCAGAAATGCGCGGATTCCCATCGTACAGCGCGCTGAAATGCTGGCTGAGCTAATGCGTTTTCGCTATGGCATCGCAGTGGCGGGCACGCATGGCAAGACGACCACCACCAGTCTGATTGCCAGTGTACTGGCTGAAGGTGGATTGGATCCGACATTCATCATCGGCGGACGATTGAACAGTACCGCAACTCATGCGCGGCTCGGTGAAAGCCAATGGCTGGTGGCTGAGGCTGATGAAAGTGACGCTTCTTTTTTGTTACTACAACCGATGTTGGCAGTAGTGACTAATATCGATGCGGATCATCTGGGTACCTATGGCGGTGATTATGATGAACTGGAGCGGGTTTTCAGCGAGTTTTTGCACCATCTGCCTTTTTATGGCCTGGCTGTCGTCTGTCTGGATGATCCCGGAGTGCGCCACATTCTCCCTGAGATCGGGCGGTCACTTATCACCTATGGTTTGCATGAATCTGCAGATATTCGGGCTTCCGATATTGAATATCATGGTGTGCGTAGTCGATTTAAGGCATTTCTGCCAGAGCGCAGTGATCCCTTGATAGTCGAATTAAACCTGCCTGGACAGCACAACGTGCTCAATGCGCTTGCCGCGATTGCTGTTAGTCATGAATTGGAGGTTCCGGATGAGGCGTTACGGCGAGCTTTGGCTGGTTTCCAGGGAGTGAGTCGGAGATTCCAAGTCCTTGGAGAAGTAGCAACTGCGGCGGGAAATATCCTGTTGGTAGATGATTACGGACATCACCCCACAGAGATCGCCGCCACCCTGACGGCCGCGCGCAATGCCTGGCCTAAACGACGCCTGCTGGTGGTTTTCCAGCCACATCGCTATACCCGCACCCAAGATTTATTTGATGATTTTGTTACTGTACTAAGCGAGGTGGACATCCTGATCCTCCTGGAGATCTATTCGGCGGGTGAAGAAGCGATCGCGGGTGCCGATGGACGCAGTCTGGCCAGGGCAATTCGTCTGCGAGGTCGCGTTGAACCTATCTTCCTCGAGGATATCGAGCAATTGCCGGCATTACTGAAAGATGTCATTCGAGATAATGATGTACTGCTGACCCTGGGCGCGGGATCCATTGGCAAACAGGCGGAAAAATTGCCTGCTCTCCTAAGGGTGAACCGATGAACATACTATTGCGTCGCGCCGACTGGCGAGGCGAGTTCAAGCGTCGGGTGTCCATGGCCAGTCTGACCAGCTGGCGAGTAGGTGGTGTGGCGGAAAGGTTCTATCGCCCGGCCGATAACGAAGATTTGTGTCGGTTTTTGCGCCAATTGCCGGATGAAGAGCCGCTACTCTGGGTGGGGTTGGGAAGCAATCTTCTGGTGCGGGATGGTGGAGTAGCGGGCACGGTGATCGCCTTGCATGGCTGTCTGGCGGGGTTGGAGCGGATCGACATCCGCACCATTCGTGCAGGTGCTGGAGTACCTGGAGCGAAGCTCGCGCGGTTTGCGGCGCAACTGGGACTCGCAGGAGGGGGGTTTTTGGCCGGTATCCCCGGTACTATCGGCGGAGCACTGGTTGTGGATGCCGGGGCTTATGGCGAGGCAACCTGGAACCGTATCGCCCGGGTGCAGGTCATTGATTGCGATCGCCAGCTGAGTTGGCGGCTGCCGCAAGAATTCGAAATCAAGTATCGCAAGGTTCATGCCCGTGAAAATGACGTGATCGGCTTTGTAGCTGCAGAATTCGTGTTTGACCTCGGCAGGTCTTCGGTGGAGTTGCTCGCGGGAATTCGGGATCTGCTCGCTCGGCGGACGAGTTCGCAGCCGACCGGTAGCGCATCCTGTGGCTCCGTATTTCGCAATCCCCCCGGTGACTATGCCGGTCGCCTGATTGAGGTGAGTGGCTTGAAGGGCTTGCGGATTGGTGGAGCGGTGGTATCGGAAAAACACGCTAATTTTATCCTCAACACTGGCGGAGCAACGGCTGCCGATATCGAAATCCTGATTCAGGAAGTGCGACAACGAGTGTGCATACAGACGGGAGTCGTGCTGGAGCCAGAAGTGCATATCGTTGGGATACCAGAGGCGGGTCAATGAACGGGCCGGCGAGTCGATTGGGACGCATTGCAGTGCTGATGGGTGGCTGGTCGGTGGAGCGGTTGGTATCCCTGCAAAGCGGCACGGCGGTGACGCAAGCGTTGCAGTCCATAGGGATCGATGCGACCGCCGTGGATCTTCGTGAGCCGACAGCAGTTTTTCAATTAACGGGAAAATTTGATCGCTGTTTCATCGTGGTGCATGGAACGGGTGGTGAGGATGGCCTATTGCAGGCGAGCCTGGAAATATTAGGTCTGCCTTATACCGGAACCGGGGTGCTGGGTTCCGCGTTGGGAATGGACAAGTGGCGCAGCAAGCTGATCTGGCAGGCGCTGGGATTGCCCGTGGTGCCGGGCGAGGTGGTGCGTGGCTCGCAGGACTTCGCAAACGTGATTAGGCAGCTGGGGTTGCCGCTTTTCATCAAGCCGGCACAGGAAGGCTCTAGCGTAGGCGTGACCAAGGTAAAAACTAAAGCCGAGCTGGGTTTGGCCTATGCCAGAGCCAGCCGTTTTCATGGCGAGGTGCTGGCCGAACCCGCACTCACGGGCGGGGACTATACGGTGGCTATTCTCGGTGATCGTGCCTTACCCACAATTCATATTGAACCTGCCGGGGAATTTTATGACTACGCGGCTAAATACGAACGGGATGATACTCACTATCTGTGTCCTTGTGAGCTCGGTTTCGAACGGGAAGCCGAATTGTGGAAGCTGGCTCTGGATGCCTTTGCCGCAGTTGGGGGTAAAGGCTGGGGGCGAGTCGATTTCTTGCAGGATGCGGCGGGAAATTTCCACTTAGCCGAAGTCAATACGGTGCCGGGAATGACGCCCCATAGCCTGGTCCCCATGGCAGCGTTGGCAGCGGGTTTGGAAATGCCAGATCTGGCATTGGCTATTCTTATGCAGACTTTGCCCGCTGAATCCGAGGCTATGGCATGAACCGGGTGGCGCTTCTTTCCAACACGCAACATCGGCCGCGCCGCCAAGCGGTGCGCAGGGGTACTCGGCGTATGACTGCTTCGCGTTCCTGGTTGGGGAGTTTGGAGTTGCGCCGACTGGGCTGGCTGTTGTTGTTTCTGCTCTTCATGGGAGGGTTGGTGCGAGGTGGAGAGTGGCTGCTGGCGCCGGGGCGTTTCCCGATTGGGGTGGTTAATGTTAGTGGCCAGTTGCAGCATCTTTCCCGGAAAAAAATTCAACATCTGATTGGCGCGCATCTGCAGGGTGGTTTTTTTGGCGCTAATCTCACCAATATCGCCAAAGCATTACAATCCTTATCCTGGGTGAAGGATGTCAGTATTCGGCGTATCTGGCCGAATCGGCTTGATATTCATATTGTCGAACAGAAACCACGGGCACGCTGGGATGGGACAGCACTGCTGAATGCCAAAGGCCAGGTTTTTCATCCTCCTCCAAATACCTGGCCCACGGATTTGCCGAGCCTTTATGGCCCAACAGGTGGCGCGGAAGTGCTCTGGGTACGCTATGAACGAGTGCAGCGGCTGTTTGCGTTGGCCGGGCTGAATGTCATGACGCTGCATGAAGATGCCCGCCATGCCTATCGTCTGCATCTGAATAATGGCATCAAAGTGATTATCGGTCGGGATTGGAGCCTACTGAGAATGAAGAAGATGCTGGTTGTTTACCGCCGCTTACTGGCCCCACGCGCAGCTATGATTGCGCACATCGATTTGCGTTATCCAAACGGTTTTGCCGTGGCCTGGAAGGTTGCGAATTCCGGAACTTCGAATCAATCAAGGAGCAACTGAATATGCCCAGACAAACGGATAACAATCTGATCGTCGGACTTGATATTGGTACTTCAAAAGTGGTTGCTATTGTTGGGGAGTCCAATAGTGATGGCGGTATCGATATCATCGGTATTGGTTTCCATCCCTCTCGCGGGCTCAAGAAAGGCGTAGTGGTGAATATCGAATCTACTGTGCAGTCGATACAGCGAGCGGTAGAGGAAGCAGAGCTAATGGCTGGCGTACAGATTCATTCGGTCTATGCCGGGATCGCTGGAAGTCATATCCGCAGTCATAACTCTCACGGCATTGTAGCGATCAAGGATAAGGAAGTAACGCCCAATGACGTTGAGCGGGTTATGGATGCCGCCCGGGCCATCGCAATTTCGGCAGATCAGCAGATTCTACATGTGCTGGCGCAGGAATTCATTATTGATGCCCAGGAAGGTATCCGTGAGCCGGTTGGCATGAGTGGCGTGCGCCTGGAAGCGCGGGTGCATTTAGTGACCGGTGCGGTGAGTGCGGTGCAAAACATCATCAAATGCGTGCAACGCTGCGGTCTGGAAGTGGAAGACATCATCCTTGAACAATTGGCATCCAGCTATTCGGTGTTGACCGAAGATGAGAAGGATCTCGGTGTTTGTCTGGTGGACATCGGTGGTGGCACCACTGATATCGCGGTGTTTTCCGGTGGCGCGATTCGCCATACCACGGTCATCCCTATCGCCGGGGATCAGGTTACCAATGATATTGCCGTAGCTCTGCGGACGCCGACCCAGCATGCGGAGACCATCAAGATACGCTATGCCTGTGCTCTGCGCCAACTGGCCAATGTTGACGAGGTGATTGATGTTCCTAGCGTCGGTAACCGCCCATCCCGGCGATTGTCACGGCAATTGCTCGCCGAGGTGGTGGAGCCCCGCTATGAAGAATTATTGTCACTGGTACAAGCCGAATTGCGCCGTAGTGGTTACGAAGACCTCATCGCCGCCGGCATCGTTTTGACCGGTGGCTCAGCAAAGATGGAAGGTGTGGTCGAACTGGCTGAGGAAATATTTCACATACCCGTCCGCTTGGGTCTGCCGCAATATGTTGGCGGATTGGTGGATGTGGTGCAGGATCCGATTCATGCCACGGGCGTGGGTCTGGTGTTATATGGAAGCCGGCATCAGGGAGGGGCTTTGCCAAAGGAAAGATGCGTCGACGGGTCGACGCAGGGAGTATGGCAGCGTATGAAAGGTTGGTTTCAGGGTAATTTCTGAACATTCAAAATAGGTATACAGTAAAAGGAGAATATCATGTTTGAACTAGTCGATTCATTTTCACAAAATGCAGTCATCAAAGTCATCGGTGTGGGTGGTGGCGGGGGTAATGCTGTCGAGCATATGGTGCAGGCCAACATCGAGGGAGTCGAATTTATTTGCGCCAATACTGATGCCCAGGCGCTCAAGAACAGTTCGGCCAAAACGGTGCTGCAACTAGGAACCAGTATTACCAAGGGACTTGGAGCCGGCGCCAATCCGGACTTGGGCCGGCAGGCGGCCATGGAGGACCGGGACCGCATCCGCGAAGTTATTGAAGGCACGGATATGCTGTTCATTACTGCGGGCATGGGGGGTGGTACGGGTACCGGCGGCGCGCCGGTGGTGGCACAGATCGCTCGCGAGATAGGTATTCTGACGGTGGCTGTGATTACCAAACCCTTTCCATTCGAGGGCCGGCGACGTATGGAAGCCGCCCGACAGGGTGTTGAGGAACTCAGTAAATATGTGGATTCGGTAATTACCATCCCGAATGAAAAATTACTCACCGTGCTTGGCAAGAGCGTTACTTTGCTGGATGCGTTCAAGGCCGCCAACAACGTGTTGCATGGTGCGGTTCAGGGGATCGCGGAGCTGATAACAAAACCCGGTCTGATCAATGTTGATTTTGCCGATGTGCGCACGGTGATGTCGGAGATGGGACTGGCGATGATGGGTACGGGAGTCGGTAGTGGTGAGGAACGTGCCCGGCAGGCGGCACAGGCAGCCATTTCCAGTCCGCTGCTGGAGGATGTCCATATTGCTGGAGCCAAGGGCATTCTGGTCAATATCACCGCAGGCATGGATTTCGCCATGGACGAATTAGAAGTGGTTGGCTCCGAAATTGAAGCTCTGGCACAGGAAGACGCCAACGTGGTGATTGGTACGGTCATCGATCCGGAAATGCAAGACGAAATCCGGGTGACTTTGGTAGCTACGGGACTTGGAACCAAACTGACAGTGAAGGAAGCGCCGCCTTCACCCTTTGCCACAAAGACCGAGGCTTCCCGAGATGAGCGGGCCGATTACGATAAATATACTCGTCCCGCCATCATGCGCAAGGCCCGTCCATTGGAGGGGTCGGCAGCAGTCGATTACGGTAATTCGGATTATCTGGATATTCCGGCTTTCCTGCGCAAGCAGGCGGATTAATCGTGGATGGGGAAAAGTGGGTATCTTGCACAAACAGCTCTTTCCAATCCAGAGATGAGTCTGAACGGGGATGGCAGATGAGTTGCTTCGCAGCTGGGAAGCTCGAAATCAAGAGGGTGGAAGCCTTCAGTAGGATGATCATCTTGCGTGATGACTCCAGGGCGCTTTGAGACTCATCTCACGTTAGAATGACGTCCCCTGTTAGGCGCTTATGGGTCGGGAAGAGGCTAAAATGTACAGATGCCCGTATATTTATGTTAAAATGTATGACCAATCAAGGTCAATCTCCCACCAGGCAAATAAAATGAATGGGCGCGACTATTGTTTGTGGGTAACCCAGGGAATCAAGAATCATTACTCCACCGAGGCTGGATATCAGGTCGGTATTTAAAGGTAATCCCATTGATCAGACAAAGAACATTGAAGAATTCTATTCGCGCCACTGGCGTGGGTCTACACACCGGGCAAAAGGTCGTGCTGACCCTGAAGCCGGCACCAATTGATTCTGGGGTTATATTCCGCCGCACTGATATACACCCACTCATTGACTTGCAGGCGACCCCGCACAATGTAGGAGATACGCGTCTTTCGACTACTCTCGAATATCAAGGGATCAGTATTTCAACCGTAGAACATCTGCTTTCGGCGGTTGCAGGTCTCGGAATAGATAATCTCATTGTCGAAGTGAGTGCGAGGGAAGTGCCCATCATGGATGGCAGTGCCGGCCCATTTGTCTTTCTCTTGCAATCTGCCGGTATCCAATCGCAGGAGGCGCCCAAGCGTTTCGTACGCATCAAACGGTCGGTGAAAATCGAAGATGGTGACAAGTGGGCCAAATTCGAACCTTATGATGGATTCAAGGTGGGATTCGGGATTGATTTCGATCATCCAGTATTTCGTAATGGTATTCAATTTACCGAGCTTGATTTTTCCAGTACGTCGTACGTCAAGGAAGTCAGCCGCGCGAGGACTTTCGGCTTCATGAGGGATATTGAAGCCTTGCGTGAGCGTAATCTGGCCCTGGGTGGGAGTATGGACAACGCAATCGTACTCGATGAGTATCGTGTTCTTAATCAGGATGGACTGCGTTACGAGGATGAATTCGTCAAGCATAAGGTATTGGACGCCATTGGCGATCTCTATTTGCTTGGGCACAGCCTGATTGGTGCTTTTTATGGATACAAGTCAGGCCATGCCTTGAATAATCGACTGTTGCGCACTCTGGTGGAACAAACGGATTCCTGGGAAGAAGTGTCATTCGACGAGGAGGGTGAGGCACCGATCTCATATATCCAGGTTTTACCTGAATTTGCTTAAATCGTGGGCCCTATTCGTACATAGGCTTCGATCGTGTAGTATTCGGATCGTGTGTTCCCAGATCGCCTCGCGATGGGCCCGGCTTCTAGGTTTCTGATTAGCTATCTGGCCGGATTTTCCCATAATCCAATAGGTTTCTGAGTTCGGGTGAAACCTTGACCGTGACCCGTGTAGCGGTTATCCCGCATTCTTGTGACAAGGCTTCCAGGATGGATTGCTGATTGAAGCGCAGGAGCGAGACCCAGCAGTTGTTGTCAGTGACCAGAATAACGTGACCTTCCCGCGCGACTGCAAACCATATATGGCTGCTAAGGGGGCGGGTCAATCTGCCCCGTAAGATCCGAGTGATCCGATCTTTTTCGACGATTTTACCCAGCAGAGTGGCGGGGATGTAGGTGGCTGCGGAATACATGGTGATTGATTTATCCTGCGTTTAGCCATAGTGAGAAAATCGAGCATCGGCGTCTTTCCGGCTTTTCTCCGGTGATATCGGCCTGCTTCGGTGCAGTATGTTGGCTATTCCGTTGGGTGGCCCGGGGACTGGTATTGAACCAGGCGGAGTGCGTCAGGTTTGTGCTTTCAGGCTGAATCATCTCACTCTATTACGTCCCGGGTCTTTAGCTTACCGTACAGGATAGCGGTAAAATAATTATCGTATCATTTCAATTCTGATAATATGACTGATTTATATTCCGCAGGAGTATTGCTTCGGTTATCGCAATCTGCGAATCCGGACCAATATCTGCCAAGCGATCTCGATTCAATCCTCTCGGTGGAAATAAAAGCACATGCTCGGTAAGGTGATAACAAAGGTATTCGGTAGCCGCAACGATCGGCAAGTCAAACGATACGGGCACATCGTTGCAGAAATCAATGCTCTTGAGGATCAATTTAAGTTGCTCGACGAGGTCACTCTAAAGAGCATGACCCAGCGTTTCCGGGAGCGCCTGGAGGCTGGGGAAGTCTTGGATGATATCCTTCCGGAAGCCTTCGCGACTGTACGCGAAACCAGTCGGCGGGTATTGGATATGCGACATTATGATGTCCAACTGATCGGTGGCATGGTTTTGCATGAAGGCAAGATAGCCGAAATGAAGACGGGTGAAGGAAAAACGCTTGCAGCCGCTCTGGCTGCTTATCTGAATGCGCTGTCAGGTCAGGGTGTACATGTGGTCACTGTCAATGATTATTTGGCTCGCCGTGATGCTGAGATGATGGGTGAGCTCTATGGTTATCTGGGTTTGCATACCGGCGTGATCATTAATGACTTGAGTCCTGAAGAACGTCAGGTCGCCTACGCTGCTGATATCACCTATGGTACGAACAACGAGTTTGGTTTCGATTACCTGCGCGATAACATGGC
The DNA here is from genome assembly GCA_964620825.1 of uncultured Ectothiorhodospiraceae bacterium. Lineage (GTDB taxonomy): Bacteria > Pseudomonadota > Gammaproteobacteria > DSM-5130 > Acidihalobacteraceae > Acidihalobacter_A. Next base: position 18,180 of record CAZUKD010000003.1, on the reverse strand, counting down.
GTTTTCCGTGGAGGAACAGGTACAGCGTACACTCCATTATGCCATCGTCGATGAAGTCGATTCTATCCTGATCGATGAAGCCAGGACGCCGCTGATTATCTCTGGTCCAACCAATGAGAATTCCGAGCTCTATCAAAAGATTAATGTACTGATACCTGGACTCAAGCCGCAAGCAGATGAGGACTCTGCTGGAGATTTTCTGGTTGATGAGAAACTAAAGCAAGTGATCCTGTCTGAGGAAGGGCACGAGCATGTGGAAGTACTGCTTGAAGAAGCAGGTTTATTGACCCAGGGAGCGAGTTTGTATGATGCGGCCAACATTGGCTTGATGTATCATCTTAACGCTGCATTACGCGCCCATGCTCTCTATCAGAGTAATGTAGATTATCTCGTGCGCGATAGGGAGGTGACCATTGTAGATGAGTTTACCGGACGCAGCATGCCGGGCAGGCGATGGTCGGAGGGATTGCATCAGGCTGTTGAGGCCAAAGAGGGGGTGCCTATCCAGAATGAGAATCAGACGCTGGCCTCGATTACCTTCCAGAATTATTTTCGCCTTTATGACCGCCTGTCAGGCATGACGGGCACGGCAGATACAGAGGCTTACGAATTCCAGGAAATCTATGGTCTGGAGGTTCTGGTAATTCCGACCAACCGACCGATGATCCGTAAGGATGAGCAGGATCTCATTTTTTTAACGGCAGGAGAAAAGTACGAAGCCATTATTACCGATATAAAGACCTGTGTGGAAAGCCGGCGTCCAGTGTTGGTGGGTACCGCCTCGATAGAAACTTCCGAACTCCTCTCCGGTAAACTCAAAAAGTTAGGTATCGTGCATGAGGTTCTAAATGCTAAACAACATCAAAGAGAAGCGCAAATCATTACGGAGGCCGGCAAGCCCGGCATCGTGACGATTGCCACCAATATGGCAGGCCGAGGAACGGATATCGTATTGGGCGGAAATCTGAAAGATGAGCTGACTGCTTTAGGTAAAGCGATTACAGATATCGATCGGGAGCACGTTCGCCAAGCATGGCAGGACCGCCACAATGTCGTCGTTACCGCCGGTGGTCTGCATATCTTGGGTACCGAGAGGCATGAATCCCGCCGTATCGATAATCAGTTAAGAGGTCGTTCCGGGCGCCAGGGGGACCCGGGTTCAACACGATTCTATCTATCGTTGGAAGATAATCTGATGCGGATTTTCGCATCTGACCGGGTTAAAGGGATGATGCAGCGCCTGGGAATGGAGAAAGGTGAGGCTATCGAAAGCGGGTGGGTGAGCCGGGCTATCGAAAATGCACAGCGCAAGGTCGAGGGGCATAATTTCGACATTCGTAAGGATTTGCTCGAATACGACAATGTCGCCAATGATCAGCGCAAGGTCATTTACGAACAAAGGCGCGAATTGCTGCATGCCGATGAGGTCCATGACACCATCGAGATGTTCCAGGATGAAGTGATTGAAGCGGTTATCGATACCTATATCAAACCAGAAAGTCTTGACGAATTGTGGGATATCAAGGGGTTGACAGTCGCACTGGCACAAGATTATGACTTGGATTTGCCATTGCAGCACTGGCTGGATGAGGATGAATCCCTGCATGAAGAGGGTGTGCGTCAGCGTATCCAGGAAGCCGCTGGTAGCGCCATGGCTGCCAAGGAACGGGCATTTGGACTTGAACTCATGCGCCGAATTGAAAAGGATGTGATGCTACAAGTACTTGATAACGAATGGAAAGAGCATCTGGCGGCAATGGATTATCTTCGCCAGGGCATCGGTTTACGCGGTTATGCGCAACAAGACCCCAAACAGGCCTACAAGCGAGAGGCCTTCGAGATGTTTCAGTCTATGCTCGAAGCGATGAAACGGGAGTTTGTTGCAATTCTGTTGCGCATGCAGGCAGCCTCGCCCGAGTCATTAGCCGAGATCGAATCAACTCAGCAGCTCGCAGAGGACTTGCGGTTTTCTCATCCCGAAGCAGTCAATCTGTTCACTGGAGGCGAACCGGACATAGCGCCTGAACAGGATGGGTTGTCCGAACCGATTCCCCAGCAACCCTATCGCAGGAATCAACCCAAGTTGGGGCGTAATGATCCTTGCTGGTGTGGGTCGGGTAAAAAATACAAACATTGTCATGGTAAATTGAATTGATTCCGACTACCTGTGAACCGATAGGTAAATTCGATATTCCCTCTCAGGTTTACCTGGGATAACGTCAGATATTGTTACGCATTATTCTGAGCAGGTCGGATTCAACCGATTAATGCCAGCAGAACAATGAAGACAAGCCCAGCATTTTGAGGATGCACAAAGCTACGGATAAGCCATGGTAAAACACAGCGTGATGCGTGCGCTAAGGCATGATAAACCCCATGAAAAAGCAGAGGTCATCCTGGCTCAATAAATAATCCGGACGGGCTTCCAGCTTGCCGAATCAGCTCGGGAGCCATTATTAAGCAGTCAATATCCTTTCAGGATATCTTTATTGGTTTTTGAATTGAGGTCATTCCAGAAGGTTAATTTTTATGGCAGTAGGATTATCTTTTCCCCAAAAATTGCTACCTGTTCCGGGTATCCGGCTGGCCTCCACGATGGCTGGCATTCGTTATGCCAATCGACCCGATTTGGCGCTATTTGAAATGATTCATGGTACGCAGGCAGCCGGTGTCTTTACACGCAATGCTTTTTGTGCTGCACCCGTGATCGTGGCGCGAGCGCATCTGGCCACTCAAATGCCGCGATTCCTGTTGATCAATACGGGAAACGCCAATGCGGGAGCCGGTGAGCGAGGTATTGAGGATGCGCGTGCAAGCTGCCAACTGGTAGCGGAGCGCGCGGCTTGTCCGTTGGAGGCGATCATACCCTTTTCTACTGGCGTTATTGGAGAGCCCTTGCCTGTTCAGCGTTTTGCAACAGCAATCGATAGCTTGCTCCTTGATCTTGATGCCGATCATTGGCTGGAAACCGCGCGCGCTATCATGACGACCGATACAGTGCCTAAAGGGATTTCCCGCCGTATTAATATTGATGGAATTCCAGTGACGATTACCGGGATTGCCAAAGGATCGGGCATGATTCATCCTGATATGGCCACCTTGCTGGCCTTTATCGCTACAGATGCCGAGTTACCGGGGCAATTGCTGCGAGACATGCTGATTGCAGTAATGGAAGATTCATTTAACAGTATCACCGTAGACGGGGATACTTCAACCAATGACAGTTGTGTCCTGTTGGCGACCGGGGTTAGCGGAGTGGCCCTGGATTCTCCCGAAAGTGCAGGTTATCTGGGGTTTCAACAAGCTCTGAGGGAAGTCTGTCGTTTTCTTGCGCAGGCGATTGTCCGCGATGGAGAAGGAGCGACGAAATTTGTTGAAATTTGTATAAAAGGAGCCATGAATCGGGCTGAAGCGCGGCGGGTCGCATTTACGGTTGCACATTCTCCCCTGGTCAAAACAGCACTTTCCGCCAGCGACCCTAATTGGGGCCGTATTCTGGCTGCGGTTGGGCGTGCCGGTCTCGCAGATCTGGATATTCAGCAAGTCGAATTGCGTATCGGTGATACGCAGATTGTCGAACAGGGAGCCCGAGCGGCAGGTTATTCCGAGGAAAAAGGTCTTGCCGCAATGTCTGGTTCCGAGATTCAGATTCATATCGGACTGGGGCGTGGATCTGCTGGCGCACGTATCTGGACTACAGATCTCACGGCAGAATATGTTCGTATCAATGCCGAATATCGAAGTTGATAAGCTATTACAGGTGGCGGTAGGCGTCATCGAAAAGAACGGGAAATTCCTTCTCACCCGCAGGGATGGAGTAGTTCATTTGAGTGGTCTCTGGGAATTTCCTGGGGGTAAACTGGAACGGGGTGAAAGTGCTGGCGAGGCATTGATCCGGGAGTTTAACGAAGAGCTTGGGATTTTGGTATTAGTGAGCGAAAGGTTGCTTGAGATTCCTTTTGATTATCCGGATCGACAGGTTCGGCTACATGTTTTCCGTATCCTCAAATATGAGGGTGAAATTGTTAGATATGAACAGCAACCATTGCGCTGGGTTTCATGGGGTGAGTTGCAGACGATTCCTTTGCCGGCAGCCAATCGGGGTATTCTCGCTGCGCTCGCTTTGCCCAGGCAGTATCTCATTACGCCTGAACCCGCAGATACCCTGGCTTCATTTTTGGATCAGCTCGAAAGCCGCCTCTTGGCTGGGATTCGTCTGGTTCAGCTCAGGGCCAGATGCCTATCAGGCGAATCCTTGACAAGACTGGCAAAAGCAGCGGTGACTCGCTGCCACGCCGTAGGTGCAAAATTGATTCTCAATGGTGATCCTGCTCTCGCATTGTCCTGTGGTGCTGATGGCGTTCATCTGACCGCACAGGATGCGATATTCAAGAGGGAGGTGATCGAGAAGTACTGGATTTCTAACGGATTACTGGTGGGGGTTTCCTGCCATAATCGGCAAGAATTGGAGCAGGCCGTGAAAATTGGAGCCGATTACGTGCTGTGTTCTCCGGTTCGACAGACGCAGAGTCATCCCGGACTCCCGGCAATGGGATGGAAAACTTTTACATATTTATGCACAAATTCCCCCGTACCGGTTTATGCACTGGGTGGAATGGGGCCGGCGGATGAGGAACGAGTGCGGGCAGCAGGCGGTTATGGTGTGGCAGGTATTCGCGCTTTCTGGGCGGTTTGACCTGATAGGGGATGAGCCAAGCGGAGAGGAACAGGTTACAATTGATCCGGAGCGGGTTAGTGACCCACTCAAAGTGCGCAGATCAATAACCAGAAATCTACATCATCATGAGTTTGTAGAGGGTGAGCGGTGATATCGTGCTGATCTAGAAAGCGAATTGTGAAACGGTGTTTGCCCGCACTGATTTCCGGAAAGTAACCCACTTCCAAGGGAAGGCGAACCCGGATTATTTGATTGGATCTGTCAGTTTCGAGACTCTGCTGATAAAATCCCTTAGCGGCGCACGCTGATTGTACTTTACCACTTTCCCGGATAATCCCGAGTACGAGTAACGTAGCTTCCAGCACCTTTTCAAATGGCTCGATCCAGCTATGCAGCAATTGGTGGCGAACATCCGCTGACCGGGATAACCAGAAATGGTATCCAGGCAAGTCGAAATCACAGGCGCCACCGGGGATGCTCAAACGTTTTCGTAGACTACCTAGTAATTCGTTGCGCAGCAGATTGTGGGTAATCTGTCCGGGCATTTCCAGAAGTTGCGCGCTGAGTGAGCGTTGCCGGGCAAGCATTTCCTGGATTCGGATGGGCTGAACTCCGACCTGACTTTGTAGTCTTTGCATCTGTGTCCCGAGCCGGTCAAGTTCCAGCATCAGGTCATTTTTAACATCCACCCGAATCACCAGATTGGCCAGTTCGATCAGTGTACTCAGAGCACAATGTGCCTGCCATGATTCATCTCCTGTCATAGCAGCATGTAATCTTTGCATGAGCTGTTCCAGGCGTAGCAACGTGCGCATGCGTGCATTTAGCGGCTGTTCGTAGGTGACTGTACGATCCGTCTGACGTTTGGAGTGAATTTCCCTGGGCATGATTTCCATTGTCTACTTTGGCGGAATAAATTACAAATACCGGCTATGGCCGACAGGTGCCTAAGTCGCGTATTCGCCGGTCAAGTTTAGCGACAGCAGCACACAGGAGATCCGGATTATCAGTATCATTTTGCAGCACCACATCAGCGTGCATCAGCCGGTATTCACGGCGGGCCTGTCGAGCCATAATCGCATGGATTTCATTTTCAGTAAGTCCATCTCGGCGCATAGCACGCCGTAACTGAGTCTCTTCCCGGCAATCGACGACAACGACACAATCTATGGTATCAAGCCAGTTACGTTCGATTAGAAGAGGAATGACGATCACAATATAAACTGTATTCAAGGTACGTAATTGTCGCTGGATATGCACCCGGATCATGGGGTGGAGAATGGTTTCTAGTTGGATTCTGGCCTGATCATCCTGAAAAACAAGATGGCGGAGCGCGCTACGATCGAGGCTGCCATCGGGTTGAAAGATATCACTACCGAAAACGGTGTGAATAGCGGGAAGCGCCTCTCCCTCGGAGCAGGTCAGTTCGTGGGCAATGGCATCCGCGTCGATGACCGGTACTCCACAATGGGAAAAACAAACCGCAGTAGCTGATTTGCCACTCCCGATGCCACCCGTGAGGCCAACTTTCAGCATAGAAACTTCAGTGACCTTGCAGGGCGCCAAGCCATGCGTTGGTTAGGAAGGGCCCCCAAAGCAGCGCAACCCAACCGGCAGCCGCGAGGTAAGGGCCAAAGGGAAGCGGATGTTCACGATGATGGCGCTTAGTGGCCATTAAGGCCAAACCTGTTATGGCACCTACCAATGATGAGAGCAGTAAGATCAGTGGTAGCATTTGCCAGCCGAACCAGGCGCCGAGCGCCGCCAATAGTTTGAAATCACCATAACCCATACCCTCCTTGCCGGAAATCAAACGAAACAGGTGATAAACCCCCCATAGACTGAGATAACCGGCAGCTGCACCGATGACCGCAGAGGTAAGCGGTACGAATAGTCCATTTAAATTGACAAGCAAGCCCGCCCAGAGCAGGGGCAAGGTCAGATCATCCGGTAACAGCAGGGAGTTCTTGTCGATGAACGCGAGCCCGATCAGCGTCCAGGTCAATACAAGGGCAAACAGAAGTTTCAGATCAAATCCCAACCACCAGCCCGCAATCAGCGTCATCGTCATGGTGAGTAGTTCGACCACAGGATACTGAATGGAAATGGGAGCCCTGCAGGCGGAACATCGACCGTGCAGCCAAAGATAGGAGAAGACCGGGATATTCTCCCAAGCCCTGATCTGATGTCCACAATCAGGGCAAGCCGACGGTGGGAATAGTAAATTATAGGGTTTAGACGGTGGCGCTGTTTTTTGAACGTCTAATTGCTCTGAAGCACACTCAGCCATCCATCGGCATTCGATCATTACAGGCAGACGATAAATAACGACATTAAGAAAACTACCGACGATGAGACCCAGTAAGGCCAGGGCCGGGAAATAAAGGGCTGTGGGAATGAGTAGATTCATGGGTTCATTGGCTGGCGGCAGCCTGTTTAGACAGCGTTGCCCAGATTGAAGATAGGAAGATACATGGCGACGACAAGCCCACCCACGAGCACCCCGAGAATGACCATGATGAGCGGCTCCATCAGCGTGGACAGGCCATCGACGATGACATCCACCTCTTCCTCGAAGAAATCGGCTACTTTAGAGAGCATATGATCCAGTGAACCCGCTTCTTCCCCGATAGCCACCATTTGGAGAACCATATTGGGAAATAGCTCCGGAAACTGGCGCATGGACTGGCGCAATGGAGAGCCCGCTGAAGTATCGTCACGCATTTTCCGTACGGCCTCGGCATAGAGGACGTTGCCGGTAGCGCCGGCGACCGATTCGAGCGCTTCCACCAAGGGAACGCCTGCGGCAAACATGGTGGCCAGAGTACGCGCGAAACGGGCAATAGCGGATTTGGACAGGATGTTGCCGAAGATGGGAATCCGCAGGGAAAAAGCATCCATCAGACGATGGAACTTACTAGAAGTCCGATAAGTACGGCGCATCAACCAGATGGCAGCAGCAATGCCCCCGAAAACCACATACCACCAGGTACGAAAGAACTCAGAGATATGGATCACCGCCAGAGTGAAGGCGGGCAACGATGCACCGGCACTAGAAAACAGCTTCTGAAACTCCGGAATGACAAAAATCAGCAGGATAGTGGTGACAATGAAAGCGACTGTCAGTACCGCGATGGGATACATCAGAGCCTTCTTGATCTTCGCCTTGATTGCCTCGGTTTTCTCTTTATAGGTGGCGATCTTGTCGAGCAGGATGTCCAGGGAACCGGATTGCTCGCCGGCACGCACCAGATTGACGAAAAGTTCATCGAAGTAGACAGGAAATTTAGCCAGGGCGTCAGCCAGATGATTGCCGCTTTCGATATCCGCCTTGATTGCGAAGATAATGGTTTGTAGAGCCGGTTTTTCCTGACTTTGCCCGATGATATCGAGTGCCTGCACCAAGGGTACTCCGGCAGCTATCATAGTGGCCAGTTGCCGGGAAAATATAGCGACATCCTTGGGTTTTATTTTTTGTCCAAACAGAGGCTTGGGTTTTTTGCGTACCCGCGTTGGATTGATGCCCTGTTTGCGTAATCCTGCCTTGAGTAACGCTTCGCTGATCGCCTCATTTTCCCCCTTGATACGGATTCCCTTGCGGTCGATGCCCTCCCAGGTAAAGACCGCTTTATTTGGTACTCTTGCAGCCATGTCAGTAGTCTCCAAACGTTATCGTCAGATTAATTTTGGTCTGCGTCAGGTAGGGGGTGTTAGCTACCCCACAATCAAGGTCTACACGGGGCATCCTGCCTGGTGGGTTTGCCGGACACGGCTCAGTCCGTAGTGACCCGGTTAATTTCATCCAGGGTGGTGATACCTTCCTTGACCTTGCGCAATCCTGAAGTACGCAAGTCCGCAATCCCCTCGTGTTTAGCTTGTTCGGCCAGTTTTATGGCATTCCCTCCTTCCATGATCAGGCGTTGCATAGCCTCGGAAATCGGCATGACCTGATAAATTCCCATACGTCCCTTATAGCCATCGCTGCACCAGTCACAGCCATCCGGGTTGGCCTTGTAAACAGTCAGGTCCTTGGCTTCCTGTGGCGTAAAGCCTTCCTCGATCAATGCTTCTTCAGGGATATTCTGAATAATATTACATTTTGGGCACAATTTTCTGGCGAGTCGTTGGGCGATGATCAGGGATACCGAATTGGCAATGTTGTAGGTGGGCACCCCCATGTTCATCAGGCGGGTCAGCGTTTGTGGTGCATCGTTGGTGTGTAGTGTGGAGAGAACCAGGTGGCCTGTCTGGGCCGCCTTGATCGCGATTTCTGCAGTTTCAAGATCACGGACTTCGCCGACCATGATGACATCCGGGTCCTGCCGCAGAAAGGCACGCAAGGCTTCCGCGAAAGAGAGCCCAATCTTGGGATTGATATTGACCTGATTAATCCCGGATATTTCGATTTCAGCTGGATCTTCTGCGGTGGAGATATTACGATCCTCGGTATTGAGCGTGCCGAGGCCGGTATACATGGTTACGGTTTTACCAGAACCTGTGGGTCCCGTGACCAGGATCATGCCATGAGGCCTTTTGAGTGTATTGAGATAGAGTTCCTGTTGGTCTTTCTCGAAGCCCAGCGCTGCTATCCCTAAATTGGCGGACGCAGGATCAAGGATACGCAGTACTATTTTTTCACCGTGCAGGGTAGGCAGGGTGTTGACCCGGAAATCAATAGCCCTGTTTTTGCTGATCTGGAGCTTGATACGCCCGTCCTGGGGCTTGCGGCGCTCTACCACGTCCATGCGTGACATGACCTTGATGCGGGAAGCAATGCGGCCTGCCATGGCAATCGGGGGCTTACCCATTTCGTGGAGAATACCGTCGATGCGCAGGCGCAGGCGCATATATTTTTCATAGGGTTCAAAATGAATGTCGGAAGCCCCCCGGCGCACGGCGTCGATTAGAACCTTGTTGACGTAACGGATGATCGGGGCGTCATCGGCATCTGATTCGGTATCGGTTACGGTTTCCTGATCGTTGCGATCGAGATTGAGATTTTCGAGCTCTTCGAGATTGGCGTCTTGCGCCAGTTCGTTCATGATCGATTCTGCGGTTTGCAAGACTTCGTCGATGGCCCGATCCAGCTTGACATCTTCCACCAGCAAGGGTTCGGTCTGAATGCCGGTCTTAAATTTGATCTCGTCGACTGCAGTAAGATTCATGGGGTCGGAAATGGCCACATAAATACGGTTGCCACGCTGAAAAATTGGCAATGCCCGGTTTTGACGGATCATTTTTTCATTAATCAGAGACTTGGGAACGAGACCGAGATCCAGTGTGGTGATATCCAGCAGGGGAATTCCGAATTCATGAGAGGCCACTTGCGCGATCTGGCGCGCACTCAGCTTATCCTGTTGCCCCAGTAAAGTAACCAATGGAATCCGTTTCTTGCCCGCCTCTTCCTGCAGATCCAGTGCCTGTGCTTCATCCAGCAGGCCCGCATTGATCAGATGCCGGGCCAGTCCCCCGAGGCGTCGGTTCGAAGCACTCGCATTCGTAGACATGCGATCAGTGTTTTCCAGTCCAAGTGTTTTATGGGTACCCACGATATTGGCATGTTAATTCATCAGGCAACAAAATCAAATCATTTACTCTCAATCATCTGTATCACAGGGAATTCAAAGATTTTCCGGGTTAATCTGCCTGGAGCTTTGCAAATAAGCGAAATTCCGGTTCAGGGCTTTCGATAGATTACCTGGTTGATGGGTCATCAAGTCGCGCAGCTCCTAAGAGCTCAGGAGGAACCCCCGGATTCAGCCAGGATCTGCAGGGCTTGGCGATTAATGATCTCCACCCTGCCACGATGAACCCGTACCCAGCCTCTGGTTGTAAATAACTTGAGTATGCGGGTGATGACTTCACGAGCGCTGCCCAGCTCGATTGCCAGCGCACCGTGAGTAATCATGATTTCCGTGCGCCCACACCCGAGATCCAGTAAACGTTTAGCCAGGCGCACATCCATCCGTTCGAACGCGATTTCTTCTAGCAATCGCAGAAGAGCGGAGAGCCGTTCCCCGTAAGTGGAGAAAACAAAATGGCGTAAATTCCCGGAGTGCTCGAGTGCCACCTGGAAGGCAGCGGCAGGAAGTAGTACCGCTAGAACAGGGGTTTCAGTAATGCCTTCAGCGACATAATGACTGCGGGCAAGCAGGCAGGTGGTCGTTAGTATGCAGGATTCGCCAGGACCAATGCGGTAGAGGACGATTTCCCGACCGCTCGCAGAAAGCTGTTGCACACGCACTCGTCCCGTGATGATGAGAAGATAATTTTTGCAGGCGCTGCCGGTTGTGAAAAGTGTGGTTACGGGCGGGAATGAGGCGATGTGTGCAGTGGCCAATGCCCGCCGCCCAGCTTCGTCTACGACACCACGTAAGGCGGGAAAATGCCTGATCCAGTCCGGTTAGCTGGTCATTTTGGGTTGCCGATTTTGTGTGGCTGGGGTGATGAGTCTCGATAGCGGCACGTTATGTCGTCATAGGCGTCGATACGCCGGTCGCGCAGGAAAGGCCACATCCGTCGCACCTGCTCGCTGCGAGTCAGGTCGATGTCAGTTAACAATACCTGGGGCTTATCATCAGGAGCTTGGGCAATGATTTCACCTTGCGGGCCGCAAATGAAGCTCGTTCCCCAGAAATGGATGCCGCCAGCCCGTCCGGATGGATCGGTTTCATGGCCGACGCGGTTACAAGCCAATAGCGGCAGACCATTGGCAATCGCATGCCCGCGCTGAACTACTAGCCAGGCTTCTCGCTGGCGATGCTGTTCGTCTGGAGGTTCTTCGTCCACCCAGCCGATAGCGGTTGGGTAGAGCAGCACCTCGGCGCCGGCGAGAGCCATCAGCCTGGCCGCTTCCGGATACCACTGATCCCAGCACACCAGAACTCCGAGTCGGCCAATACTGGTATCGATAGGCCAGAAACCGAGATCACCGGGCGTGAAATAGAATTTCTCATAATAGGCGGGATCATCCGGAATGTGCATTTTCCGATAAATACCGGCCAGTGTGCCGTTGCGTTCGATTACTACGGCGGTATTGTGATAAAGTCCCGGCGCGCGGCGCTCGAAGAGGGATCCGACGATGACGACCTCATGTCGTGCGGCTTCTGTGGACAGCCGCTGGATCGTAGGGCCGGAGAGTGATTCAGCTTGATCGAAGAAGTCAGGATTTTCTGCCTGGCAAAAATATAAGTGGGCATGGAGTTCCTGTAACAAGATCAACTCCGCGCCCTGAGCAGTGGCTTCCCGGATACCCGCTGCAGTGACATCCAGATTGGTTTGGCGATCAAGTGTGTTGGTTTGCTGAATCAGGGCAACACGCATGGCTGGCCTCCAAAATGAGCGATTCCAGGCAAAACGCTCTCCGGTAATTGCATGGTCAGACAGTGCAGGCTGCCAAATTGCTGGATGGCGGGTACACAATCGATCGGAATAATATCCCGCCCGGGAAATGCGCCGCCAAGTGCTGATAAAGCCCAAGTATCGTGTGTCGGGTCCCGGTAGGTGGGCATCAGTACGGCTTTGTTGATAATTAAGAAATTGGTATAGGTGGCTGGCAATCGATAGCCTTGTGAATCGAAATGTGGACACGGCAGCGGCAGTGGTAACAGGTGGTAAGGTTGTCCCTCGGAGTTATGAAAGGTGCGTAATTCCTGTTCCAGGGCGGCGAGCGGGGCATGATGGGGATCAGTGGGATTCTGGCAGGTCGCATGGGCAATGGTGTGGGGATCACAAAAACGCGCCAGGGTGTCGATGTGGCTGTCAGTATCATCCCCGGCCAAGGCACCGTGTTCGACGATCAGGAAGCGCCTGATACCCAATTGTTTGCTTAGCTGGTTTTCAATCATTTGGCGTGAAAGCCCTGAATTGCGGCTGGCTGCAAACAGGCAGTGGGCGTGGGCGAGTAAGGCGCCTTCACCATCAGTATCCACGCAGCCACCCTCGAGAACCAGATCAACAGACCGAAACGGTATCTCACCAAAGCACCCTACCGCCTGTAGTTGCTGGTTAATGGCATCATCATTGGCAGCCTGATATTTCCCACCCCAGGCATTGAAGCGGAAATCGAGTAAAACTGTCCGACCGTCTTCCTCGATGGTGAGTGGCCCGTAATCCCGCGCCCAGGTATCATTGGCCCTAGCCTTGGCCCAGTGCACTCTGCCTGGGGAATCGATGTGCCGCGACAGCAACCGCTCAATGTGTTCGCGATGTGATTCATCCTGGTGCACGATAAGCAGATCTTCGTGTGCTAGGATTGCTGAGGCCATATCAATGAAGACTCGCTCGATTTCGACCAAGAGGGGTTTCCAGTCAGTCTGCGCATGAGGCCAAGTCAGCATGATGCCGCTTTGTGGTGCCCATTCTGGAAGCCAATGACGCAAGCGAGTGGATTTCATTGGAATGGTTGCGGGGTGTGGCTTTTCGTGGTGGCTACTGCATGTGGATGAGCGACATTGTTGATGACCTGGCCGTTGCCAAAATAGACGGTGAAATCCGGGTAGATCCAGCGAATGATAGTGGGATAGCCAGGCGCGGTGCGTAGCGGTGGCAATAGGCGCAACGGTACTCCGAAGTGTTGGCGAACCTGCTGCATGCTCAGGCCGCGCCGGGGCTCATGCGATAGTTTCATGACTCCTATCTGGCCACTTGGCAGAACGATGATCTCCGCACCGGCTGGCCAAGTCAGGAGAGCCATAGCGCAGGCGAGGGCCAGAGTATGAAACCATTTTTTCATGAAAAATTCCTCTGTTGAAAATAATTCATTGGTATAACTTTAGCTTGGTATCAACCGTTCTCCGTTCGCGCCTCGTTGGCGAGCCAGACGAGTAAATTGTCTGCATTACGCTCCCATTCATAGCCGCCGGCGTGAGCGCGATGGTACCAGAGCTCCGGCTCAACATTCTCCGGCCCTCGTTCGCGCAGAAAAGCGATTAGTGGGCAGATTTGGGTACTGGCATGATCGCCATGTCGCCAGCGCCAGTGATAGGCAAGCGCGCCGGCGAAACTCTGGATCTGCGCGGGTGTCTGGGTGAGCTGGAAGCCGTGTGCCCAGGCCAGGAAGTCGGCAGCCGGCATCGGTCGAGCCAGGGCGTAACCCTGTCCTTGTGGCGCACCGAGCTGCTGCATCACCTCGATAAGTGCCGGAGTCTCCAGCCCCTCGACCACTACCTCGCGTTCGAGATTACAACCGAGATTTAACAGTGTCCACAGCAAAGTGAGGGTGGGCAGAGGATCTTCCGGCAATCGACGTACCAGGTTCTGATCTATTTTGAGGATATCAAGCGGCTCGCGGATTAACCGTAGCAAGCTGGAATAACCGGAACCCAGATCGTCCAGGGCGAGCTGTACGCCGAGTATCTTGAGGGTATGGATGGCCGCATGCTGTACGCTCTGGGTGATGGCTTCCGTCTCCAGCAATTCCAGCACCAGGACATTGGGCGCCAGGTTACGCTGTTCGAGTACCGTTTGCAGATGCGCACCGAGATCCGCCTCCAGTAGGCAGCTAGGCGGTAGATTAACCGAGACGGTGAGTTGTGGCAGCGCGGTACGCGCATCGGTGAGCCAGTCGAGGGCCTCGGCGAGCATGTGCTGGAACAGTCGGTAGAGCTCGCTTTCTCCGAGTAGCGCCAGAAACTGGCCTGGGACGACGAGCGTGTCGTCTTCGAGTGCGAGGCGGGCAAGCGCCTCGACCTTGACGACAGATCCCGTGGTGAGGTCGACGATAGGTTGCAGATATAACCGTAATCCACCGGTGAACAGGCGAGTGCGCCAGTGCTCGGCATCTATCCTGGCTACCACGGGTGTCAGGCTGTGGCTCTGGCGCCAAAATATCTCCCAGCGCTGCTGCAGGCTCTCGGCCCACTGGCGGAAAAAGCGGCTCTCGAACTGGTTGGGCCAGGCGCCGTAAAATACGAGTACGGCAGCGCCATTTTTCTGTGAATCACGCAAGGGGATGGCGAGTGCCGCGCGAATACCGGTTTTCTGGGCCACCTCGCGCCAAGGGGCGTAGCCGGGATGCCGAGAGAAATTGGCGACGCTCTGGATATGTAGTTTCCGCCAGCTGTGAGATGCCATACTCTGCCCGAGTGGATGATCTGGATCAAGCACGGGTCGCAGTGACGGCTGACGCAAGATGTCGGCAATGAAAACCCCTATCAGCCCCGCCCCCGCGGTTTCCACGATGAACACACCTTGGGTATTCGGGCGCAGCAGTATCGCCGTACGAATTCCGGGCAGGGCGGCCAAGCGATCGAGTTCAGCCTGAACCAGGTCCGCCCAGCATATGCCCGCATCCGGTAACGGTTCTGCGAGCTCACCAAGGAAGCGCTGTTCAATAATGTCGATCATATCCAGTTCGGTCTTTAGGTCATCGGCGAACCGACTAGCGACAATCGAAAACAGTCGATAGCGCATATCAGCGTGTAGGGTGGTTTGGTGTAGGTGTTTAGAGAGCAGGGTTTGGTGTAGTTGATGGGCCTTGATCAGCAGGCCGCCAGTTACACCGATCAGGGCATGGGCCTCACCAATTTCCCGGGCACGGATGCGTAGGCGTTCGGCATCAGTGCCGGGATCGGTTAGAAAACACAGATAGTCAGCCTGTCGTTGCTCAAGTCGTGCCCGTTCAGTGTCGTTCAAAACGGTGAGTATAGCGCTTGCCTGTGGATTCCGGTCGAGGCTGGCGTAAAAGTCGTGTACGAAGTGCGTCGCGATCGCTGCAAACAGATCCTGATGGTGGGTAAGCAGTGTCCGGGCCTCGGGGCCACAGGGGTCGAGTTCGGGTCCGGGAGTAGATAGGGGGATTGCGGTGGTGCCCAGCCGCCACCAGTGGCTGCGATCGCTCTTGTGTTGCTTGGTCTGATACAGGGCGGCATCGGCTTGGCGCAAAAGCGTATCGGGATCCCCGCCGTCCAGTGGATAAATGGCGATCCCCATACTGAGTCTGATCTCGGCCTTATGGTCCTTGCCTACCTCGAAAGGTGTCTCCATCGCCTGGTGCAGGCGGTCAAGCGCGATGCGCAATTGGGCGTTCCATTGCGATGTATCGAGATCCTCGAACACCACCACGAACTCGTCCCCGCCCAGGCGGGCTAAGAAGTCGGTCGCACGTACTCGGTTATGCAATCGCTGGGCCAGTTCTACGAGTAGCATATCGCCCGCTGCGTGTCCCCAGCGATCGTTGACCGGCTTGAAGTCGTCTAAATCGATGAAGCCCACAGCGAAGCGGGTGTTATGCCGGGCGGCGCTGGTCACAACACCTTTGAGATGCTCTTCCAGCGCGAAACGGTTGGGCAGGCCGGTGAGAGCGTCTTGCCGGGCTAATCGGGCTTCTTGGCGCTGCAGGGCAGCGAGGGATTGTTTGAGATCAAGCTCATTTAAGCCATGGCCAAGCAGTTCGGTGATTCTTCGACAAAGTTGACGTGTTTCCTGGTCGAAGACGTTTTTCTCCATAGCGACGAATACCATGGCAGCCCAGACTTGCCCCTGGCGTCGAATGGGTGCAGCCAAAGCAGCGCGCCAGCGAAAGCGTTTGATAAATGTTTCCCAGGGTGTATGTGCAGCGGCGGCGATGTTGTCGTTGTGATAGGCAGGCTTGCCACTGTGGAAAGCGCGGCTGATCAGCGCGTGTTCATTGACGGTTGGCTGAATTCTGGCGAGTACGCGTGAACCCGTCCCGGCGCTGGCTAGTAACCGGAAAGATCCATCGGCATTCGGTTGGCCGATCCAGATGGTATGAAATATCGTATTGTGGGCGAGTTTGCGGCAGGTTTTAATGAGCATTTCCCATTCATTGCCCGCTTCCAGCAGGATATCATCTTCCATGAGGAGCGCCTGATAGAGCTTTTGCCGCCGTTGCAGGCCGAGCTCTGCGATTTTACGGGTTGTAATATCTTTGAGGGTGACGAGCCGCTGGTGAATTCGATTCTGTTGCAGAGTGGGCTCGACATGCCATTCGACCCAGCGTCCGGGAGGGTGAGTAGCAGCAAGGGATAATTCCAACGTAGCCGTTTGCCCAAGTTCATATATTGAGCGTAAACGCTGAGCGGTTGCTTGACTGATATGGTGCCCCTGGAGTATCGGACAAAGCTTGCCAGTCAAGGATTCTTGCGCTGGAATTCCCAGCAAAGTAGTGAAAGCCTGGTTGGTATATCGCACGCGACCTTCCCGATCGAGAATGGCTATGCCATCACTGGTCTGTTCCAGAAAATGGTTTTGCAGGGCTAGCCGAGCTAGATTTTTCGCCTGTTCGAGAATGAACGCGAGCGCGGCGGCCACGGTGCGTAGTAGAGTATGATGAAAGTCGCTAGAAGTGCGGCGGGTAAAACTTGCCAGAGCAAAACTGCCTAGAACCCGGCCTTCGCGGTCGATGATCGGTTGTGACCAGCAGGCCATGATATGGAAGCGCTCAACCAGTGGTAACAGGTTAAGCCAACAGGCATCCTTCAGGGTATCAGTCACAAAGACCGGCTGGGTAGACCGCACGGCGCTACCGCAAGAGCCGACCTGCAGGCCGAGTTCAAGGCCATTAAGCAGAGCTTGACCTTCCGGCGGCACGCTGGGCGCAGCAAAGACTTTCAGCTTGCCTTGCGAATCGAGCAGCAGCACGGTGGCCACGGATTGCGGTAGCAGGGATTCAGCCAATTGGCAGATGCGCTCGGCTTTGATTTTGGAATCCCCTTCGCTCAGGGTGATCTCGAGGATGTGTGTATGGACTTCGAGCAGGCGCGCGCAGGCAGATTCATCTGGAACCCGTGGGGACAGGAGGGATTTTTCGCACATCGGAGCGGGGAAGTTAACCATCTATTGAGATTTCAAGTATACGATAGTTCGAGGCGATGGTCGGAAATTCTGTTGGGAAACAAGCTTTTTTCTGGATAATTAGCCCGTCATGATTATTTTCTGGAGATCAGATAGTAGTTAGATACCATCTTGATGGTCAAGCATTTTTCGTTTGGAAATTAGGATCAAAGGGTTGATTGTTTTTCAGGGCTCCATAAATGATGTGGATCAACCTTCGCATCACAGCACCCACAACGGGAATACTTTCCAACAGCTCTTTTTTGCATTTTAAATCAGGATGATGATCAATATGATGACGCATTCTCTTCCTGGTTTTCGTAATGAAAGCATCAAGATATGAGAAGGAATTCAAGGAATAGACAGTGCAGAAGATGATGCCGCCGAATGCGGTATCGGTTACCCGGTTAAGTCGGGAGACGGGGTATCGGAGGCCACGCTTTACAACTGGTGCAATGCGTATCGGCGTCAGGGGTTTGCGGTGCCTGCCGACCCGTCTGCTCCAGAGCACTGGAGTGAAGAACAAGTTGGCAGTCGTGGTTGAGACTGCTGCATTGAACGAGACGGAGCTCTCGGTGTATTGCCGGAGGAAAAGACTTTATTAGGAGCTTTTGCTTTCAGTATATTTTTCATTAGCAATGTCAAATATGTTCCCAATTAGCCCAATGCTTCAGCCAGACTATTGATCAAAGTGGAAGTGGCACATA
>CAZUKD010000002.1:0-67344 GCA_964620825.1 uncultured Ectothiorhodospiraceae bacterium | reverse complement strand
GCAGCCACCCGGAATTGTTTGTCAAAAGAATACGTAAACTTACGGAACCCGACAGTTAGTCATTCATGGAATGCGTAGCTACAATCAAGCCACGCACTGAATTTAGACTTAGTATAAAACAAAGTCAAGTGTTGCCCGAATCCTTCGGCTCAGGTAGTGTTTTAGTTCAACTCAACAAATTACGATGGAATAATCGAATCATGGGTACGAAAAAACCGGATTTCGAAAAATCTCTGACCTCACTGGAAACGCTGATTGAACGGATGGAGCAGGGTGACCAGCCGCTGGAACGTGCGTTGAAGGATTTTGAGCAAGGCATTCGGCTGGTACGCGAATGCCAGCAGGTGCTTTCCGCAGCCGAACAAAAGGTCAGAATACTCACTGAAGCCGATGAGAATCAGCATCAAAGCGATGAGGCTCATGGCGATACCCAAGGAATTGCGCCCGCATGACTGACATGAACCAGCTCGCCAGGGAATGGCGGAATCGCATCGAATCTGTGCTGGATCATTGGTTACCTGCCGCAGTGATAGAACCCGCCCGCCTCCATGCGGCCATGCGTTATGCCACCTTAGGTGGTGGTAAGCGAATACGCCCTTTACTGGTCTATGCCACTGGCAGGGTACTGGAAATCGAATCCAAGGCGCTCGATAGCACGGCAGCGGCTATCGAATTGATTCATACTTATTCACTGATTCATGATGATTTGCCGGCGATGGACAACGATGATCTACGCCGGGGTCGGCCAACCTGCCATCGGGCTTTCAACGAATCTATCGCCATTCTAGCCGGCGATGCCCTGCAAGCGCTCGCCTTTCATGTCCTCGTGGAAGATTCGAAACTTGGCGGATCGCCAGAAAACCATCTGGCCATAATCAACATTCTGGCCAACGCGGCGGGATCCAGGGGAATGGTCGGCGGCCAGGCCATCGACTTGGAAGCGGTTGGTAAAACGCTGACCCTGGCCGAGCTGGAAAATATGCATATTCACAAAACCGGCATGCTCATCCATGCTAGTGTTGCCATGGCCACCTATATTCACCCTCAGATGGATCAGGACATCCGCGATCGCCTGGCTCATTATTCCAAATGTATCGGCTTGGCTTTTCAGATCCACGATGATATTTTGGATGTGGAAAGCGATACCGAAACCCTGGGTAAGACCCGGGGCTCGGATCAGCTGAACAACAAACCCACATTCCCGGAATTGCTGGGTCTGGATGCTGCCAAGGAACATGCCTATAATCTTTATGATGAAGCCATCTCAACTCTGGATGCTCTAGCCACACAGCGTACCGATGCTCTGCGCTGGATAGCGGAAGTCATCATCACCCGGATTCAGTAATGAAAAAATACAAATTTTGCCCAGGAGTAAATATCCCTTATTGATGGTGTTGAGATGAAGTATGTGGCGCGATCATACCTGTCTTGTGCAATTCTTGTGCAATAGCTGATCCAGCCGTAAGGTAGATATGAAATGGACGTTACCAACACATTTACCGCCAACGGATAAACCGCGAGTCATCCTGCCGATATTCAACCCCGATGTCGGCTGGCTCGCGAGGAAGATTATGGCTCGTACCCCGCTACTGCACTGCCACCTTCAGGTGGATAAAATAACGTTACTGATGAGCACAGACTTGCGTAAGTCCATCAACAAGGCAACAATTGTCGTAAAATCTCCTCATGCTTGGTTTCCCGCGTAAGCACTCATGCCCTATTCTCTATTAAAATCCATCAACGCTCCCGCCGACCTGAAAAACCTCAGTCCACAGCAGTTGCGCCAATTAGCGGACGAGCTGCGCACTTTTATCATTGAATCAGTTGCTGCAACCGGTGGCCATTTCGCCGCCAATCTGGGTACTATCGAATTAACCATTGCCTTGCATCGCATCTTCAATACCCCTCATGACCGCTTGGTTTGGGATGTCGGCCATCAAGCCTATACACACAAGATCCTCACCGGGCGGCGGAATGCCATGTCCACCTTGCGCCAAAAAGGAGGGCTATCCGGATTCCCTCGCCGAGAAGAAAGTACTTATGATACCTTTGGCGTTGGTCATTCAAGTACGTCTGTCAGTGCCGCCCTCGGCATGGCCCTGGCCGCTCAGCAACAGAAATCCGATCGAAAATCAATCGCCATCATTGGTGATGGTGCATTGACGGCGGGAATAGCCTATGAGGCGCTCTGCCACGCCGGAAGCCTACATCCGGATCTTCTGGTCATCCTCAATGACAACGACATGTCGATCTCGCCCAATGTCGGCGCCATGTCAAGTTACCTGACCCGATTGCTTTCTTCCTCTGCCTACTCAAACCTGCGCGAGGGCAGCAAGGCAATCCTCAAGCGTGTGCCGCCCTTCTGGGAACTCGCCCAGCGCACCCGCGAGCATGTGCGCGGGATGATTTTGCCAGGAACCCTTTTCGAGGAAATGGGATTCCGCTATTTCGGCCCGATCGATGGCCACGATCTCGACCTGCTTCTCCAGACTCTTGGCAATCTCCGGAAACTCAAGGGGCCTCGCCTGTTACACATCATCACCCGCAAGGGTAAGGGTTATCAGGAGGCGGAAAAAAATCCGGTAACCTATCATGGTGTCGGACGTTTCGATCCCCACAAAGGTATTCAAACCAGCGGGAAAAGTGGAACACCGACCTACACTGAAATCTTCGGCCAATGGATTTGTGACATGGCTGCCCAGGACGAGCGGCTGGTGGGTATCACGCCAGCCATGCGCGAAGGATCGGGCCTGACATCCTTCGCCGAGCAATACCCGGACCGCTATTACGATGTGGCGATTGCCGAACAGCATGCCGTTACGCTAGCCGCCGGCATGGCTTGTGACGGACTCAAGCCCGTCGTCGCCATCTATTCAACCTTCCTTCAGCGCGCCTATGATCAACTTATTCATGACATCGCCCTGCAAAATCTGCCCGTCTTATTCGCCATCGACCGCGCCGGCGTCGTTGGCCCGGATGGAGCCACCCATGCTGGCAGTTTTGATCTGAGTTACCTGCGTTGTATACCCAATATACTGATCATGACCCCGGCGAACGAAAATGAATGCCGGCAAATGCTCTATACAGGTTTCATTCATAATGGCCCGGCAGTCGTTCGCTATCCACGCGGCAAGGGGCCGGGAACTGCCATCGAAAGCGAAATGCGCGCCCTACCTATTGGCAAGGCGAAAGTGCTGCGCGAAGGGCAGAACATTGCTCTGCTTTGTTTCGGCGCACCCCTTCAGGCAGCCGAACCGGTTGCTGAGCAACTAGATGCTACCCTGGTTAACATGCGTTTTGTAAAGCCGCTGGATGAAGGGTTAATTCTCGAATTGGCGAAAAACCATGACCTCCTGGTAACTCTGGAAGACAATGCCCTTAGCGGTGGCGCAGGCAACGCTGTTGGCGCATGTCTCACCACTCATGGCTATCATGTTGACCTTTTACATCTCGGCCTCCCGGACAGATTTATGGAACATGCCACACGGGAAGAATTACTAGCAGAGGCCGGGCTTAATAGCGAGGGTATTCGCCAGGCTATTCTCAAACGTATATCTAGCAAAAACCAAGCCAGGAAGATTGTCCCTCATCGACAGGTCAGGTAATATCTGACCATTTAAATCAGGATTGACTATGGTCGCCCTCTACACCTTAAAAGTGCTGGTAGATTTCGCTGCCGCACACGCGCTGAAAGGATACCCGGGCCCATGCAGCCGCCTGCATGGACACAACTGGAAAGTAGAGGTGGAAGTCAATGCCAGGGCACTCGATGAAATAGGCATGGCGCTCGACTTCAAAACTATTCGCAAGGCAGCAAAAGGGGTAATTGGTAAACTGGATCATCACTATCTCAATGACCTCCCTCCTTTTACCCGGATCAACCCGACCGCAGAGAATATTGCCGCCTATTTATTTAGATGCCTCTCCGAACAGCTGAACCGAGAAGGCATCAAGGTTGGCGCGGTGACACTATGGGAAACCGATCGCGCCTGTGTGCGCTATAGTGAAAGCACATGAGCGCTTCCCGTTTCACTTCACTTACCACCGACATCCCGGATATCCAAAGCCATCGGGATGACCGCCGTATTTCGATCGACCAGGTGGGCATCAAAGGCTTGCGCCACCCCATCGTGATATCCCAACACAACGGCCAGCTTCAGCATACTGTTGCCCGCATCGACATGTATGTGAACCTTCCCGCTGCACACAAAGGTACTCATATGTCGCGATTCGTGGCTTTACTGAATGAAAACCGGAATCCGATCGACGCCAGTAGTTTTTGCGAGCTACTGCAAGCCATGAATCGACGCCTTAACACCAATCATGGCCATATCCGCATGGAATTCCCTTTTTTCCTGCGCAAACAAGCGCCAGTGACCGGCATGGAAAGCCTCATGGATTATGATGTCTCCTTGAGTGGAGACTGCACCGGAGACGATTGCCGAATCAGCCTCAAGGTACTCATTCCAGTTACCAGCCTTTGTCCGTGTTCACGCGATATCTCCGATTATGGTGCTCATAATCAGCGTTCGCACATCATGCTGACAGCTGATTTGCGGGAACCTTTATGGATCGAGGAGCTGATCCACATCGCAGAATCAGAAGCTTCCTGTGAGCTGTTTGGTCTACTTAAGCGCCCGGATGAAAAATTTGTAACCGAACGGGCCTATGATAATCCCAAATTTGTCGAAGATGTAGTTCGCGATCTTGCCACCCAACTCGACGCCGACAACCGGATTCAGGCCTACGTAGTCGAATGTGAAAATTTCGAATCAATCCACAATCACTCAGCCTATGCCCGCATCGAACGAGTCAAAGATGCTCTCGGGCAGCAAGATTCTGATCATGGCAATCTCCGGCCCTGACCCGTTAGCCGGCTTATTCTGTCGCCTCTAATTGACCGACTGATGGAGATATCGGGGCTAACCTCTAACTCACTGGTCAAACCAAACTCACTCGAGGCTATGCCATAACTCTGCTACAATCAGAATTCGAGCCAGTCACAACCTTCCTGTTGCCGGGCCATGAGAATCCATTCTTCATCCACATCAACCCCCATGCATAACGCAGCTCTAGCCAACTCATACGTATTATTCTTTTCACTCACATGGGCTCCAACCAGCCAGCGCAAACGGTGAGTATCCAACCTGCACAGTAGATCCTGGGCTTGATGGTTACCCAGATGACCATAATTCCCGCCAACCCGGGCCTTCAGTGCAGGAGGATAGGGCCCACTTTGCAGTCTATCCGCGGCATAATTGCACTCAAGGATCAAACCATCCAAACCATCCAGCATACGCTCTATATGGGGGGTGATATAACCGACATCGGTCAATTGCCCGCAACGGCTATCCCCATCACTGTAAACGAATTGTACGGGTTCGCTGGCATCATGGGGTATGGGATAGGGTTCGATGAGTACATCACCGATCGAAAAGGGCTCATGCGCATGAAATAGCTCCACCCCGTCACAAGTATCTTTTCCAAGCGCCCGCAGCGTTCCCGCAGTCAACCAGACCGGCACCCGAAAACGCCGGGAAAAACGCGCAACACCTGAAGCATGGTCACCATGCTCGTGAGTTACCAGGAGTGCATCGAAAGAATCCGGCACGATGCCCAAGCGCTCCATACGACGCACAGTCTCAGTAATCGAGAACCCACAATCGATCAACAGCCGGGTCGATCCGGCCTCCACTATCCAGGCATTGCCACGACTACCGCTCCCCAGTGCCGCCAATCTCAGGCTCATGGAAATCAGCTCGCAATGGATGGGGGGTCTTCGGGTTCCAGTCCCGTAATTCCCCAATGATCCACCATCCAAATCCATCCCGTGCGCTGGCGGCAGGTGTATTTCAACCCAATCCCTTAAACAGATGACGGAGTACCAAGCGGGCATTAGTAGGCGACAAATACTGGCCATCAATCTTTAAGGCGTAGATAGCTACGCGCCCTCGGGGTAACGAGACGAGCTGAATCATAAATCGGGTACCCGGCTTCAACTTCGATCTCTTCTCAAAAAGTCTCTGGAAAAAATTACTCTGGGATACTTCCCGATAGCTCACCTCATAAATCCTAAGATGACGATTGGCATGGATGACGATCAGATTGGCCCGATCCAATGCCAGCCCCACTTGCGGCCAGGCCTGGGTAATTGGCAGGGGAGCCACGATCACCGGTTGCCCGCCCTGCTTGGTTAATACATATCTCGATCCGGAGCTAGCAGTGTGGGTCGCCGCCCTATGAAGCTGCGCGGGAGTGGCACCCAGCGTTTGCATCAAGGACAACAGCGCACTCACTTCCTTGCCAGGATTCGGTGGAACCCACGCCCAATCGAGTCCACCTTGAGCGCTACGGAACTCAAGCGCTTCCTGATAACTCAGGTAGATCTCCGTCACCCCGGATTTTAAGCCAGGCGCCAGGCGCACGACATAGGCTTCCCGTTTACCGGAATCATAGAGATTCCCCGGTAATCCACCTAGCAGACCCTTGGGTAAACCGTGCGGATTCTGGCGCCATTGGGTGCGCAGCACACCAATCCGAGGATTTTCCTCGGCAAAGCTGAACCCTTGAGATTTAAAGTCATGCAGTACTTGCAGCCAAACCCGGGCGGGCGATTCATTGACGACCAACCAGTGGAAAGCACCCGCCTGCTCAAGCCGCATCCCCGGCACTTGAGGCAAGACATTAGCTACCGTCGATGAAGAACCTACCGCAGCCGCCATGCCAGCCGACTGTGGTCCCGGGCTGGTGGCAGGAGGAATGGCATAAACCTGATTTACCGGCGGCATCTTCAGTGATGGCGGGACTTCGAGCTGCTTAACTGCGGTGGTCATCGGATACTGATGCGAGCTGTTTCCCAACAGGGTGCATCCTCCCAACCCCACCATGGCACCGAACAGCGCTGCGCGACGGAACAATTCAAGCATGTGATTCTCCAGACAAGGAGATGCCCGCCTCGCGCATGGCGGCGCGAAGCACATCGTGTTTATTAGCCGAAAACCAGGTCAACGGTAAACGGATTCCATCAGAGATCCAACCCATTTCATGTAGAGCCCATTTGACCGGGATAGGGTTGGATTCGAGGAACAGGGCTTTATGCAAGGGCGAAAGACGCATATCGATACGTCTGGCTTCTTCGAAATCACCCTGCAAGGCACTATGACACATAGCCTGCATCAACACGGGCGTTACGTTAGCAGTAACTGAAATCACACCTTTCGCACCCGCCTGAATGGATTGACGGGCAGTCGCATCATCACCGCTGTAAATACTCATCTGGCCACCACAACGATCTGCCAGCGCACGGATGCGCTCCACCTGGCCTAAGGCCTCCTTGATACCGACGATATTGGAAATGCCTGCTAAACGACTAACCGTTTCGGGCTGCATGTCAATAGCGGTTCGCGCAGGTACGTTATAAAGAATCTGAGGAATGGGAACAGCTTCGGCAATGGCCTTGAAATGTTGATAAAGACCTTCCTGGGTAGGCTTATTGTAATAAGGCGTGACCAGCAAACAGGCATTTGCACCAGCCTCCATAGCGCAGCGAGTCAGCCGAATTGCTTCACTGGTGGCATTCGCTCCGGTCCCGGCAATCACCGGGATTCGCCCCCCGGCCAGCTCGACGAATCTGCGGATCACCCCGCAATGTTCCTCGAAATCCAGAGTTGCAGATTCACCCGTTGTCCCTACGGCCACCAGCGCACCCGTCCCGCTCTCGATATGCCAATCGATCAATCGGGCGAGCGAGCGCCCGTCAATTTCACCCCCGGACGTCATCGGCGTGACTAACGCCACCATACTGCCATGAAACATACTCATACACCTGCGCAAAATACAAATTATTATACTACTTTCTGACACTCTGACTGTAAACTTCAAGCTTCCTCCCACAACCTATAAACAACGTTGAGGTGGTAACTCCGCGCCAGCGCCTGTGTGGATAAAGCTTGCAGCCTGTATCCCAGTCGAATGGTGAGGGTTGTCCGTACCTTCTTGGATAATTTGAGATTCATGCTTTGTCATGCCTCATGGGATATGTTGAGTTCCATGGCGAAGGCTTGGCCCGCCTGCAAGGACCTTCACGGCCTCTCTTGCCTGGAACCGAGGGTAACTTCCCCTTGGAAGATAATTACATGGGACTAGACAGGCATCTCTTTCGAGCGATACAGATCGAACCAGCCCCAGAGCCCCCGGATTCATCACCACAAGTCGGTATACACCGGGGTAGGCAAATACTCACTTCAACAATCGTAGTGGTGACCAGCAGCTTTGTCTGGCCATGGGGATATCTTTCCTATAGGCGCGAAACATGGATTTGACAAACCTTCAGTCACGGCGGGTGATCTCACCATCTTCGCTACCGGCTTTGCGTGGATAGGCGGTAATGACCTGGCCGCCAGCTGCAAGCGCCTCATGAATAGCCCAGAATAATCCTTCTTGATGGATAACCAGCCGCGTTTGCTAACGACCCAGTCCTCGGATATTTCCATCACTACGGCGGTCACCAGGCGTAAGCACGATGCTTTATTGGGAAACCCCGGCCACCCTGGAACGCCGAAAAATCTCTTTGTCGAGGTGCGCGACAACTACTCTGACACAGGGGGTTATCGGAACTCCTTCCTCTGGTTTCTGAAAAAAATAAAGTCTGCCGGTGGCCCCATCTCGGCCAAAGATGATTTCCACTTTTACAGAGGGCATGCTGCCTAACAAATAAGGTTAGATCGTGGTTTGCTTCACTCTCACGATCTAACCTTATTTGTTAGGCAGCATTTTTAGTTTAGCCCTAAAAAGTCCACTTTCCAACATTAGTTGAATGACTTCATCATAGGTTAGTGTATGCTCAATTTCGCAGGATTTAGGGAAATAGCTAGAACCGTATGTCATACCCGGAACCAGGTTGGCTTCAATAAAAAAGTAATCTCCTGCTTTATTAGCTCTGACATCTATTCTGCCAAAGTCCCTCACACCTAAAGTCAAGAACGAATTAATAGCAAGTTTTATCACTTTATTTTTTATTTCATCATCTTCAATTGATTTCAGCTCTTCTAAATCATCATTTTTTACCTTTTGCCCTAAAATTCTAAGCCCATTTTTTGATTCTGGTGGGACTATTTCGATAGGAGAAATTATTGGTTCGTTATTTGGTGTATTTATTATTGAGACTGTAAATTCACGCCCATCTAAATATTCTTCCACCAAAATAGGAATACTAAATCTGCTATATAACGACAATACTTTACTTTTAAACTCCGAAAAATTTGTCACGAAAGAGAAGTCATCAATTCCATTTCCATTTGCTGCATCTGTCGGCTTTAGGAATAAGGGAAATTTAATCGGAAGTTCACTTGCACATTGGTACTGCTCAGGGATTGCTATAAAATATCTTGCAGTTTTAATACCTTTATTTGCTAAATATAATTTAGCACTAATTTTATTAGAATCAAATCTCAATACATCTCTTGATGAGCCTGTGAAATTAATTCCATACCGAGAAAAATATTCACTCAACCAAATATTATTTTCATTTTGAAGTGAAATATATTTTACTGCTAAAACAACTAAATCTGGATTTTTCTTGACAATATCATCCAAATCTTGTTTAGATCTGCATATGTTTAATTTTACGTCATACCCTATTCTTTTGATAGAATCAAATATACTACCGCAAGCCTTGAGAGATCCAAACCCAGTTTCGTTTAAGCTCTCATCTTGAGTTGTTACTATTTCAATTTTCAACACTTGTTTCATTGATAATTTTTAATATTGTGCTCGGTAATTTTGTACACCTAACGCCCTGTAGATGAGTGGTGGACGCGGGATAAATTTATTTACCACTGCGGCCACCCATCTCGATCCGATTATCGGACGCAACCACTATCGCGGAGAAAAAAGTATCTTCATTAAATCACACCTCGTCACACCATATGGCGAAAATGTAATCTCACCCCCTCACAATTGGCGATTCATTTTGAGGGAAGATTGGATGAGTTATTGCTCTGTGAGAATATTCGACTGACACAGCGTTTTGAACACTCTCGTTTTTTTGGTACGTTTGCCGGTAAACCCGGACAATACTCCCATCCACCATGAGGTATTCTAAATCAGGCTCACCCGATAGTGCCTTAGAAATCGCTGTCCAAATACCTTTTTTGACCAACGATCATAGTGGACATCAACACGATACAGTTTCCAAAAGTGCCGGGTAAATCACACCGTAGAGAGCCTGTACGCGCTATCTATAACACGGCTTCGACAAATGGTCGGTTATCTTTTGCAGTCACACCACAATCTCTTCTTTACAATGTACGCCTACTGTTTATCTGAAGTATTTTATAGTTCATAATTCATAAAAATCTGAAGCTTTTTATGTCACTCATTGAGAACGGGCACTAGGTAGTCGAATGCAATTACGAACACTTTTGTACCCACATTTCCATGATACATGAAACAACTGTTCGGCCTAACAATGTAATCTCTGTCCGTAGAGATAATAGTTGTGTCGAATGAGGGCAGCAATGGCGATGCCGGATACATTCTATTATACCGCACTCGAAACACCCATAGGCCGCTTGTATATAGCCTATGCAGGCGAAACACTGCACCTGGTCTCAATGAGTGAAGAAGAAGTTTTCCTTGCTCAGGCGAGCAAGGCATATAGGATGCTGCCGGTACGCAACGACAACGCACAGCCCCGGATGCTCCAGTGGATTTTAGCGACTATCTCAGGGTCATGTCCTTATCCCGGCCCCCTTGACCTCTCTTGCCTCACGCCTTTTCAGCAGGAAGTCCTGATCTGTACCATACATATTCCGCACGGCGAGGTACGCAGCTATGCCTGGCTCGCCCGCGAAATTGGCCGCCCACGGGCCTGGCGTGCAGTGGGTACGGCGCTGGCTCACAATCCATTGCCTTTCATTATTCCCTGTCACCGGGTGATTCATGCGGATGGTCGTATCGGCGCCTACTCTGGTGGAGGCAAGAGTACCAAGAAGCGATTACTGGCTTTTGAGGGCGTGGATCTGTCCTGACTCGCTTCAATGACATTGACTGCATATGTGCTGATACGCTGGCTGGACACCCAGGATGCTATTCCAGCGGGCGGCCCGGGCTTGCGGCGTGTGGGTGGACGGGCCTACGGACCGGGGAAAGGGTGACTGGAACACAGGTTGTGTTGATCGCCGAATAAGGCGCCGAATGGTGGAGCTAAATGGCTTTCTATCGATGATTTGCTCTGCAACAAGTGGCCATGAAGCTGCTTGAACGGATCTATGATTTCCCCTTATCCCTGTGCGTGTTCGTCAGACAAATCAGAGGATCACCGCGCTTACACAGATTGTATTCATCAGATACGCGGGCTGCTTCAGCAACGTCGCAGCTCCCAGCACACCACCACCTCGCGAAAATACTCCAGGTTTCCCCATGCACGCGGGAAATATTCCTGCAGGCTTACCAAACAACCCGTAAAGGCTCATCTATGTGTAGGCTTTTTGTGGTTGGAAAGCAATCACGTGGTAGAATTAAAGAGTCAGGCGAATGTGGCGGAACTGGTAGACGCGCTGGATTTAGGTTTCAGTGGGGCAACCCGTGAGAGTTCGAGTCTCTCCTTTCGCACCACTTGGAGTAATCAGCTCGGATTTTTTATTTTTACAGAGGTGTTCTATGCAGGTTTCACTTGAAACAATCGGCAATCTTGAACGTAAAATGACTGTGCGGTTGCCGTCAGGAAGCATTGATCAGGAAGTGGGAAAGCGCCTGCGCTCGATGAGCAAACGGATCAAGATCGATGGCTTTCGCCCCGGAAAAGTACCTTTTAAACTCATTCAACAGCGTTTTGGTGCAGGGGTTTATCAGGACGTCATCGGAGACCTGGTGCAGTCAAGTTTACAGGACGCCATCCAGCGGGAACAAGTCATGCCAGCGGGCACTCCGGAAATCGAACTGATGCCCGATCAGGCTGAAGGGGCTCTTGAATATACTGCAGTCTTCGAGGTCTACCCGGAAATCGAACTGGCGCCTCTGGCAGAATTGCGAATTACCCGTCTCATAGCTGAAGTCGCCGATACCGATGTCGATCAGATGATTGAAACGCTGCGCAAGCAAAACCGGGGCTGGGAACCCGCTAACCGGTCAGCAACGGGCGGTGACCAGATCATTCTGGATTATCGCGGTCTGCGCGATGGCAAGCCGTTCCCAAACGGGGCCGCTGAAAATCAGAGCATCATTCTGGGTGAGGGCCACCTGATCGGAAGTCTCGAATCGCAACTGCACGACAGCCTTGCCGGGGATGAGAGAACTCTGGACGTCACTTTTCCCGAAGACTACCCGGCCAAGGATCTGGCGGGCCAAATGGTACAGTTTGAAATCCGGGTCAAAAAAGTCAATGCCCCGGTTTTGCCCGTAGTAGACGAAGCATTCGCTGCACTTTTCGGTAGCGAAGTCGAAACCCTGCGCGAAGAAGTGCGCCGCAACATAGTACGCGAACTGAAAGCCACACTCAAGGAACAAACCAAAACCCATGTGATGGACGCCTTGTGCGCGGCCAATGAAATCACGGCGCCCAAGAGTCTGGTCAAGGTGGAAATCAGGCGTATGCGTGAGCAGGTTGGCGAAGCGATGAGCACGGAAGCCCGCAAGAACCTGCCGGATGACCTGTTTCAGGAGCAAGCCGCACGGCGGGTAAACCTTGGGTTACTGATTGCGGAACTCGTCCACAATGAGAAAATCAGGCTTGATTCAGGGCGTGTCGATGAGACACTCCGGATATTAGCCGAAGGTTACGAAGAACCCGAACAGGTCATTCAATACTATCAATCCAATCGCGAGACCATAAAGGGAATCGAGGCGCTCGTCTTAGAAGATCAGGTCGTCGATCGAATCCTGGAAAAAGCGCAGGTTGAGGATGAAAACCAAACGTTCAACCAGATCATGAACCCCACTCAGAGAGGCTGAAGACATGACCGGATCAAATGGTAAATACGGAGCGCTGGATACCCAGTCCCTTAACCTGATTCCCATGGTCGTGGAACAGACTTCGCGAGGCGAGCGCGCTTATGACATTTATTCACGCCTGCTGAAAGAACGTGTGGTCTTTATGGTAGGTCCTGTCGAGGACTACATGGCCAATGTTATTATAGCTCAGTTGTTATTCCTCGAATCAGAAAATCCGGACAAGGAAATTAGCCTGTATATCAACTCGCCCGGGGGAACGATTACGGCTGGCATGGCGATCTATGACACGATGCAGTTCATCAAACCGCCAGTCAGTACACTTTGCATTGGGCAAGCAGCGAGCATGGGTGCGGTTTTACTGGCCAGCGGGGAAAAGGGCAAACGTTACTGCTTGCCACACTCACGGGTCATGATCCATCAGCCACTCGGCGGGTTTCAGGGGCAGGCGACAGATATTGAGATCCATGCACGTGAAATCCTGAAGATCCGCGAACAATTGAATGGAATTATGGCTGGACATACCGGGCAAAGCATAGAGCGCATTAATGAAGATACTGAGCGAGATCGCTTCCTCGGCCCCGAAGAGGCCGTAGAATACGGTCTTATCGACCAGATCCTCACCACAAGATCCAGCACAAATTAGCGCGTGAATGTGATTTGAATATCAGTTACATTTGCTTGTAAGCTATGGAGACTAGGATGTGAAATGGGCAGCAATGATCAACCCATCATAGCCGCTGGAATCAGCCACAGCAGATCCGACCCGACAGGCCGAACGACGCCCACGCGGGGGGGTTAAATGGCTCTCTCGCCTTTCACCACCCTGGCAGTTACTGTCCAATTCTGCGTGATTGGATGTCCTTAAATGCTCTATGAGAGATGCCAATGAGCAATGATAAACGTCCCGTTACTGATAAAACCAAGTTGCTGTACTGTTCGTTCTGTGGGAAAAGCCAGAATGAAGTGCGCAAGCTTATCGCCGGCCCATCGGTATTCATCTGTGATGAATGCGTGGAGCTCTGCAATGATATTATCCGTGAGGAAATGGGTGAAGCAGGGCCGCCAAGCTCTGGCGACTCACTCAAGCCACATGAAATCAAAAAGATTCTCGACGACTACGTCATCGGCCAGGAAAGAGCTAAAAAGGTCTTGTCCGTAGCCGTCTACAATCATTACAAGCGACTGAGCTCACAGAAAAACAAGGATGATATCGAGTTGGGCAAAAGTAATATTCTGCTCATCGGACCTACGGGATCAGGTAAGACCCTGCTGGCGGAAACTCTGGCCCGCCTACTCAACGTTCCTTTCACCATAGCTGACGCTACCACCCTAACCGAAGCTGGATACGTCGGAGAAGATGTCGAGAATATTATCCAGAAACTTCTTCAGAAATGTGATTACGATATCGAGAAGGCACAAACCGGTATTGTTTATATCGATGAAATCGACAAGATTTCCAGCAAATCGGATAATCCGTCGATAACCCGCGATGTTTCCGGGGAAGGCGTTCAGCAGGCTCTGCTCAAGCTCATTGAGGGAACTATCGCATCGGTTCCGCCGCAAGGCGGGCGCAAACATCCCCAGCAGGAATTTCTACAAGTCAACACCCGCAATATCCTTTTTATTGTTGGGGGGGCTTTTGCCGGGCTGGAGAAACTCATTCAGAGCCGCTCCCTCAAAACCGGAATCGGATTTTCAGCCAAAGTACGCAGTAAGGAAGATACCCGCCAGACTGGTGAAATCCTAATCGACGTCGAACCTGAAGATTTAATCCGTTTCGGCCTGATACCGGAGTTTGTTGGCCGACTACCCGTCATTGCTATACTGGAAGAACTCGACGAAGAAGCGCTGGTCAAAATTCTGGTAGAACCCAGAAACTCCATTGTCAAGCAGTATAAGAAACTGTTTGAAATGGAAGGTGTTGAAATAGAATTTAGGGAAGATGCTTTACATGCTGCCGCGCGCAAAGCCATGAAACGCAAAACCGGGGCTCGGGGGTTGCGCACGATTATCGAGCAGGTTCTACTGGATACCATGTATGACATCCCTACATCGGAGAGCGTCATCAAAGTGGTAGTTGACGAGACGGTAATGCTCGGCGAAACCAGGCCCTATCTGATCTATGAAGGCGGAGGGTATCAACGTGCAGCTTCCGATTGACCCACATCCTGCGCCAGCGGGCCAAAAGGCAGGCGAATGCAAGGGATAACCCTGGTGAGGCGGTATCCTTGGGGTATCGCTCCATAAATCCCTTGGTAATAGAAAGCCAGCGCTTATCTGCTGGCCAGTAAAATTGTGCTTAGGAATTTCAGCATCGTTCAGGTATCAGCAAATGTGACCCCTAACTAAGGAAGCGATCACAACCCGTTCATAAACACGGCGGATTCGGGGTAATCGGATTACCGGATTTCTGTTATTATAGATTATGCACTTCCCCTCCAGGGCATTGCGGGAGCCTCTATCGCCTGCTAGAAATAGAAGAGATCAATCTTTCCGTTTCCGCAACCCAAGTTTTACCCTCTTGAAAAAAAGAATTTTGCCCTGACTTTATTAAGCATGGACTGAAAATAGATAGGAAGCTAGTCTCCTAGCTTTAGCCGCATAAACTATCCGGCCAGGGAATGTTAACATGAGCGATTCTGCACTAAGTCAGGGCATGGGTTTCATCATCTGGCCTGAAGTTTTATCCCGATGTGACTATTCATTACTTATTTAATGAAATCTTCCCTTGATCATTCATTCTAAGCTCACGAAACTATAGTACTTGATGAATAAACCGCTGGGGTACAAAGTAACATGGAACTCAAATCAGACACCACCGAGAACATAAGCTACGATGGCGATATCATCGTTCCGGTTTTACCCTTGCGCGATGTCGTGGTCTATCCACATATGGTTATCCCCTTGTTCGTGGGGCGCGAAAAGTCGATTCACGCTCTTGATCTGGCTATGGCCGGTAATAAAAAAATTCTTCTGGTTGCGCAAAAAAATGCCGAGATCGACGAGCCCGGTACAGATGACATCTATCAGGTCGGCACCCTTTCCGCCATCCTGCAATTACTCAAATTGCCTGATGGAACCATCAAAGTACTGGTGGAAGGAACGGAACGTGCGCGGGTAATCGATTTTCAGGAAAAAGAAGGTACTTTCTCGGCCCGCATTGAAACTCTGACAGTAGAAATGGTTGTCGATGAACGGGAAATGGAGGTCTTGAGCCGGACCTTACTTAACCTTTTCGACCAATATGTCAAGCTCAACAAAAAGATCCCTCAGGAAATTCTGACTTCACTAGCGGGTATTGACGACCTGACCCGTCTGACAGACACGCTCGCTGCACATATGCCACTAAAGCTGGAAGAAAAACAGCGCGTACTCGAAATCCAGAATATTCATGCACGCCTCGAACACATCATGGGACTGATCGAGGGTGAAATTGAACTGCTACAGATCGAGAAACGGATTCGTGGGCGCGTGAAGCAGCAAATGGAAAAAAGCCAGCGCGAATACTATCTAAATGAGCAGATGAAAGCCATTCAGAAAGAGCTCGGCGATCTCGAAGATACACCTAATGAACTCGGGGATCTAGCCGCACACATCAAGAAGGCCGGGATGCCCAAGGAAGCCCGGCAAAAGGCGGAGGCGGAGCTCAACAAGCTCAAAATGATGTCGCCCATGTCCGCAGAAGCCACTGTGGTACGTAACTATATTGACTGGTTGCTCAACGTGCCATGGAAAAAACGCTCCCGGCTAGTTCACGACCTTGACCATGCACGTCAAATATTGGATGAGGATCATTATGGGTTGGAGAAAGTCAAAGAGCAGATTTTGGAATATCTCGCCGTCCAGCAACGGGTAAAAAAGGTGAAAGGCCCCATTCTCTGCCTGGTCGGCCCACCAGGAGTCGGCAAAACCTCTCTCGGCCGATCCATTGCCCGGGCCACCAATCGGAAATTTACCCGGATGGCTTTAGGTGGTGTGCGTGATGAGGCTGAAATCAGGGGTCACAGACGAACCTATATTGGGGCTTTACCCGGCAAAATTGTTCAGAACCTTTCGCGGACGGGAACTCGTAACCCACTGTTCCTGCTGGACGAGATCGACAAGATGGCGATGGACTTTCGTGGTGATCCGGCATCTGCATTATTAGAAGTGCTTGATCCCGAACAAAACCATACCTTCGTTGACCATTACCTGGAAGTGGAATACGATCTGTCCGAAATCATGTTCGTCGCCACGGCCAACCGTATGAGTATTCCCGGGCCACTACTCGACCGGATGGAAGTTATCCATCTACCGGGTTATACGGAAGATGAAAAAGCAAATATAGCTGAGCACTATTTGCTACCCAAGCAAATCAAGGCGAACGGGCTACGGAAAGGTGAGCTGAAAGTCGGCGGCAAGGCGATTCGCGATATCATCCGCTACTATACGCGTGAGGCAGGCGTTCGTAATCTTGAACGTGAGATTTCCCGAATCTGCCGCAAAGTGGTCATGCAGCATGGCCTGAAAAATGCCCGAACCCAAAGTATGCTTATTTCTCCAAAAAATCTTGAGAAATACCTTGGAGTACGTCGATTCAGGTTTGGGCGCGCCGAGGATCAGGATCGTACCGGCCAGGTAACCGGACTCGCATGGACTGAAGTGGGTGGCGAATTGCTGACCATAGAAGCCACGACGATGACGGGCAAGGGGGCAATTATTACCACGGGACAGCTAGGTGATGTCATGAAAGAGTCCATTCATGCAGCCCGATCCGTTGTTCGTACCCGCTCGCAGGCCCTAGGTATTGCGGATGATTATTTTGAAAAGCAAGATATCCATATTCATGTTCCAGAAGGTGCTACGCCAAAAGATGGCCCCAGCGCGGGTATCGGAATGTGTACGGCTCTGGTCTCAGCGATTACCGGCATTCCGGTTCGGGCTGATGTAGCAATGACCGGTGAGATCACTCTGCGTGGTGAAATATTGCCGATTGGAGGCCTCAAGGAAAAACTGCTGGCAGCTCATCGAGGCGGAATTACCACGGTACTCATCCCGCAAGAGAACGAAAAAGACCTGATCGAAATCCCCAAAAATATTAAGCAGCAACTGGATATTCGCCCAGTGAGATGGATCGACCAGGTTCTTGACCTGGCCTTACAACGGATGCCTGAGCCATTGGCGCCAGCAAGTGAATCGCTACCACTGCCAGTGGGGAGCGAAAAGAAAAAAGACGCGAGTAAAAAAATAGAATCAGGTTTGCATCGTCACTAATTCATCGTACTACCGCTGCAGATACCTGGCAGGTATCTGCAGCGGGACGTTCTTCACTTACCTCAATGGATGGTGGAGAACGATATTCTGTTTACGATCAGGGCCTGTCGAGATTAGATCAATCGGTGTCCCGACAAGGTTTTCAATACGCTCCAGATAGGCCTTGGCCTCACAGGGCAAGTGGTCATAATCGGTAATTCCAACTGTCGAGGTGGTCCAGCCAGGCATTTCTTCATAGATGGGCTCGCAGCTATCTAATGTCTCTGCCATAGTGGGGGGGGATTGATACTCATTTTGCCCCACCCGGTAACCGATACAGATACGCAGCCGTTCCAACCCATCCAGTACATCCAGTTTGGTCACACATAATCCGCTGATACTGTTGATCTGAATAGCACGCCGCAAGGCGGCGACATCAAACCATCCACACCGGCGAGGTCGCCCGGTGGTAGAACCGAATTCGTGCCCCTGGCGCGCCAGATGCTCACCCATCTCATCTATGAGTTCTGTCGGGAATGGACCGGCGCCCACGCGTGTGGTATAGGCCTTAGTGATCCCCAGAACATAATCCAAATCCAACGGGCCAACCCCGGTTCCGGTACAGGCTCCCCCAGCCGTCGTATTAGAGGAAGTCACAAAAGGGTAGGTTCCATGGTCGATATCGAGCAAAGTACCCTGCGCACCCTCAAAAAGAACGCTTTCCCCCGCCTTTTTAAGCTTCACCAAGCACCTGGCTACATCCATCACCAGCGGCGCAATAAAATCAGCCTGTTGCATCGCCTCATCCAGGGTCTCTTGAAAAGAGACAGGTTGGGTATGGAAATACTGGCGTAGTACAAAATTGTGGTAATCAAGAACTTCCCCTAACTTGGCGGCGAACCGTTCACGATGAAACAGATCACCTACCCGCAAACCCCGGCGGGCTGCCTTGTCTTCATACGCTGGACCGATGCCACGCCCGGTGGTGCCGATTGCCGCCACCCCGCGCGCGCGCTCGCGAGCAATATCCAGGGAAACATGGTAGGGCAGAATGAGTTGTGCGGATTCAGAGATTTGTAAACGCTCAGTCACTGGAACCCCGCGTTGTGTGAGCATTTCCATTTCCTCGAGCAAGGACCGAGGAGACAAAACAACCCCGTTGCCGATATAACAGCGTACATTTTCACGCAAAATTCCGGAAGGAATCAGATGCAGTACTGTTTTCTCATCATTAATCACCAAGGTATGCCCGGCATTATGCCCACCCTGGAAACGAACCACCGCCGTAACCTCTTCAGTGAGCAGATCGACAATCTTGCCTTTGCCTTCATCACCCCATTGGCTACCCAGCACAACAACGAATTTCCCCATCAATCCACTTCCACCAGTTGCCATTCATCATCCCGCCAGACCAGTTGCTGGTGGCAACCCATTTCCACCGGACCAACACTTTGCCCCTCCAGCGCACGGATCACCACGCGCCGCTGGTTACGAAAATCGGCAATCCGTGCCTCAAGGAGATCATCCTTGCATGCCGGCGCATAGATGTGAGATTCAGCGATGTCCTTCGGCGGAAGTCCGGTCCGTAATAGAGATTCCAGCTCCGCACTAAAACCGGTTGCTGGGCGAGCTCGTCCGAATACGGCCCCGATACCGTCATAGCGGCCACCACGGGCTATCTCTTCTCCTCGTCCAGGGACATAGGCAGCATAGACGATACCCGAGTGGTAGTGATAGCCGCGCAACTCAGACAGGTCAAAGCACACTTCGATATCCGTGTGCTGTTTTTCTATCACTGAAGCCACTGTCGCCAGTGATTCGATAGCAGATTCGATCCCGCCCCCTGAACCATCCAGCAAAGCATGTGCCCTGGCCAGTACGTCGCTGCCCCCATTCAAATCAATCAGCGACAAAAACTGGTATTTTTTGATTTCACTCAGCTCAAGACTATCCAGCAAGGCTTTCATTTCCGGGTAAGCCTTGCGTTGCAGCATATTAAATAAATCCGTTTCCATGCTGGTATCCAGTCTGGCCTGTCTTACTAGCTGGCGAAAAATACCAATATGGCCGAGATCCAGATGAATCCGATTAATCCCGCAAACTTTAAGCGTCGCCAGCATTAATCGAATGATTTCAATGTCACTGTCGAGCCCCTGATGGCCATACAGTTCGGCACCAACCTGAAGTGGGCTACGGTTCCCCCCGGGTCCCTGCGGCCTGGTTCTGAGGATTCTGGCCAGATAACAGAATCGGGACGGGCCAACACTCTGCAGGCTGTGCGCATCGATACGAGCCACCTGGGGGGTAATATCAGCCCTAATCCCCAGCAGCCGTCCATTGAGCTGATCGATCAGCTTGAAGGTTTCCAGATCCAGCCCTTTCCCCGTTCCAGTCAACAATGAATCCAGGTATTCGATCAGCGGCGTCATGACTAGCTCATAACCCCAGGTCCGATAGAGGTCGAGCAAATCACGCCGTAAATGTTCTATCTTAGCCGCCTCTTCGGGCAGATTTTCCTCAATACCTTCAGGCAACAACCAGCGTGCGGGATTTCTCACCATCGTAATTCCATCTTCTTATGGCTAAAAATCTGTCGGCCGCTCCAATTTTCTAGGTACAACAGACTGTCATCGAGCAGGCGAGCATCAATCAATTTATAACGCATTTCAGCCTCCATGCAGCGCATACAAGATCAGTAGGCCGATCAGCATGCTACCCAGACTGATCAGACGCAAAACAGAAGGAGGAGATTGCGCCATCTTCAGGATGGTTTTTTGCCACCTTTGTGGACTCAGAAATGGCAGCACCCCTTCAATGACTAAGACCAGTCCGATTGCACTCAATAAATGTGTCCACATTCCCTGTCAAATCGCCAAGGTTCTCTCTAACTGATCCGGTGGCCCGATAAAAGGTAGCCAGGTGACATCGATCAGCGTGAATGGCCTTCTGCTTGGTTGAAGTAGCGGAAGAATTGTGAGTTCGGCTCAAGAATTAAAATATTCCCCTTTCCGGTAAAGCTCTTTCGATAAGCCTTCAGGCTGCGGTAGAACGCATAGAAAGCGGGGTCTTTACTATAAGTCTGAGCATAAATCCCGGCGGCTTTGGCATCCCCTTCACCTCGCAGAATCTGTGATTCCTTATAGGCATTCGCCAGAATAACCGTGCGTTCCCGATCCGCATTTGCACGAATTTTTTCGGCGGCTTCCTTACCTTTGGCGCGGAATTCAGCCGCTACTCTGGCGCGCTCGGCTTCCATACGTTGATAAACCGAGCTGGCGACTTGCGGGGGTAAATCAATGCGCTTTAATCTGACATCGACTACTCGAATACCGAGCTCACTGACCGCTTTATTAACCTTTACCTCAATGGGATCGATGATTTCGCTGCGCTTCCCGGCAACTGCCTGCTGAATGGTCAGTTTGCCGAATTCACTTCGTAAACCATCCTTCATGATTTGGGAAAGTCGCAGCAAGGCCCGCTGCTCGTCACCTCGGGTCGCCAAATAATACTGGTGGAAGTTACGGATTCTCCATATGACAAAATAATCGACCATCACATTTTTCTTTTCACTAGTCAGAAATCTCTCTGGCTGAGAATCCAGCATCAACAGCCGGGCATCGAATGAGCGAGCCTGCTCAATTAAAGGCCATTTGAAATGAAGACCCGGAGAAATATCCGTCTGTACGATCTTACCCAGTTTGAGCAGAATCGCCCGCTGGTCCTGGCGCACGGTGAACACACTGAGATAAAGCGTGAATCCAATAATTAGAACAACAACGCCTGCCAGCCTGATTTTCATATTCATATTCATATTCATCGCCCTCCCCGGATACGCGTATCGATGCGTAAACGATCGGATTGCGAAGGCGACCCGCCCGCCAGTGCATTGACTGCCGCCGGAGGAATACCCTCCCCCGACACCACCGGACGGCCATCGGCTTGAGTATCCTTGCCGGAAGTTCCAGGCACGCCTTTAAGCAACTTGCTTAAAGGAAAATAAAACAGATTTCTACCCCTTTCTCCAGCGGAATTGATAAATACTTTGGGCGTATGCTCCAGTACAGATTGAAGGGTGTCGATATAAAGACGTTCGCGGGTTACCCGGGGCGCCTTGAGATACTCTTTGAGCAACTCGCCAAAACGTGCCGTATTACCCTGCGCACGGGCCACTACTTGCGCCTTGTAAGCCCGGGATTCTTCCTCGATGCGAGCAGCCTCGCCACGTGCTTGTGGAACGATCGAGTTGGCATAAGCTTCGGCTTCATTACGGTAGCGTACTTCATCCTCACGTGCTTTGATGGCATCCTCAAAGGCACCCTGAACCTGTTCAGGTGGCTGTGCACTTTGTAGGTTCACTTTCAGGATTTGTAATCCTGCCTGATAATTATCCAGGTTTTTCTGCATGATCTCCTGGGTTCTAAGAGCAATTGCCGCACGTCCCCCACCAACAACGTAATCCATCTTGCTTTGTCCGACCACCTCCCGGATTGCGCTGATAAGCACTCTCCGCAGTACCGTATTCGGATTCCGCACAACGAATAGATAGCGTTTTGCATTACTAATACGGTATTGCGCTGACACATCCACATCCACGATGTTCTCATCCTGAGTCAGCATCTGCGATTTATTCTGAGTGCTGCGTATCTGCCCGATATCGACCACATCAATACTGGCGAAAGGATGAGGTAAATGCCAGTGTGGGCCAGGCAAGGTTTCCGCTGTGAATGCGCCAAACCGCAGCACCACTCCACGTTCACCCGGGCCGACAATATAAAACCCTGAGGAAAACCAAGCGCCAATCAGAATGATGGCCGCCAGAATAATGCCTCTCACAGGGACGCCACCGATAGATCCGCTATTTCCGGGGCGGTTTTCACTCAGGCGTTTCAGCCATTGGCGTAACCATCGTTCAAGATCGAAGGAACCCTGCCCACGATTCTTTTGCCCGCCACCCCACGGGTCTTGGTTACCTGAGTTGTTGTTACCTGGTTCATTCCAGGGCATAGCTATTCTCCAAAGGAAACAAATCGTCGTTCAACAGCCTCAAGCCACTCCAGCACATTTCCATGGCCAGCCTTACCCTTCGAGCTGATCGAACGGAGTATTCTAGAGAGGGCTCACAATGACCGCAAGTTAGCATTGATTTCCGGCGACTGTTCCAGCAAAACATCGAGCTTGGATTGTGGCAGGCAGACTTCGAGATCGTACTCTCCCTTTTCATCGATGCGCTCCCCTAGAACCGCGCCGAGCGCAAATAAACGTGCCCGCAAACGACTCTGCACAAGGTTCAGATGGAGTCGGCCATGCACCATGTCCCCTATGAAATGCTGCCGGAGTGCCTCAATCAGATGCGTCACACCCTCACCGGTCCGGGCGGACATCCAGACTCGCGGGGAACACCCTGGGCTGGCCGGATCGTAGTGTGCTTCCATCCCGATCAGATCGCTCTTGTTATACACTTCGATGAGAGGCTGCTCATCCGCCCCAATATCATGCAGTACCCGGCTCACTCTCTCAATGGTTTCTGCACGCGCAGGATCTGCAGCATCGATCACATGCAACAACAGGCAGGCATCGCGCGTTTCCTGCAAGGTTGCACGAAAAGCAGCAACCAACTCATGTGGCAGATCACGCACAAAGCCAACGGTATCCGCCATGATCACGGTCATGCCTGGCGCCAATTGTAACCGCCTTAGCGTCGTATCCAGGGTAGTGAACAATTGATCGGTCGCCTGCACACCGGCATCACAAAGCCGATTAAAAAGAGTTGATTTTCCCGCGTTAGTGTAACCCACCAGCGCAATGGTCGGTAATTGCGCCTTACGTCTCGCCTGCCGACCCTGTTCGCGCTGGCGTCGCACGCGCTCCAGCTTATTGTGAATCTGCTTGATCCGGCCCGCGAGCAAGCGTCGGTCAGTTTCCAGCTGAGTTTCGCCGGGGCCGCGTAGACCGATACCCCCCTTTTGCCGTTCGAGGTGAGTCCAGCCCCGCACCAGACGGGTTGAAAGATGGCTCAATTGAGCCAATTCAACTTGTAATTTACCTTCATGGGAGCGCGCCCGCTGAGCAAAAATATCAAGAATCAGGCCTGTTCGATCCAGCACTCGCGCCTTGAGTAAGGATTCGAGATTCCGCTCCTGGCTTGGACTCAGGGTATGGTTGAATACGGCGAGCTGCGCTCCGCTGGATTGTACCAACGCAGCGATTTCCTCTGCCTTACCTGCACCAACGAAATATTTAGGATCCGGAGCCTGCCGACGCAAGCGGACGGTTTGTTGGATATCCGCTCCCGCTGAACGGGCCAGCTCGGTAAACTCCGCAATTTCCCGATCATCGACGATCACGCCGAGATCGACATGCACCAACACGACCCGCTCTCCACTTTGAGGCCTATTAAACAAAAGTCTTTCTACCTCTAGGGTGTAATTTTCCAGTAGGTATGTGGAAAAAAATATCGGCACGAACCGTTGCAACGCTCACAAAAAGACCCCACGGAAACCCGGTCAGCGAAGCAGTGGCTAAGACGGCAAACATCCGCTGTCGCGGTTTGCTTTCAACCCATCAGGTTGCATTATCTGCTTTACTCCGGGCTTGCTTCCCCATCCTCTTCCATGGGAATGCGTACAGGCCGTGATGGCACAACGGTAGAAATGGCGTGTTTGTAGATCATTTGACTGACGCTATTCTTTAATACAACCACGAATTGATCAAAAGACTCGATCTGGCCCTGAAGCTTGATTCCGTTGACCAGAAAAATAGCAACGGGAATCCGCTCCTTACGTAACAGATTCAAGAAAGGCTCTTGTAAAATATGCCCTTTAGACATGAATGAACTCCTGATTATTTTAATATGTGGCTACTCATTACCCGAGTTTGGCAACCTATATTATCATGCTCGTCTAGATTTTGGGTTCCTATTCAAAATTGCCGTAAAAAAGAGGCGACCCGATCGAGTACCATCGGATTCCCTGCGTTATCCGGGACGAAAGCCTCCAATTGATCATCTCCACGCATCCAGGTCATCTGCCGCTTGGCCAATTGCCGGGTAGCAGTAATGGCCAGTTTACGCAGAGCTATAAGATCATATTCCCCATCCAAATAGTGCCATACCTGACGATAACCCACGGCACGCATGGAGGGCCGATCAACATCGAGATCCTCCCTTTGATATAGGCCCTCCACCTCATTTATCAAGCCCTGTTCCAGCATTTTCTCAAATCGCCGGGCGATACGTTGATACAAAAGCCTTCGATCGCCCGGCATCAATCCCAGGCGCAGAAATCGAAAGGGCAGTTTTTGGCTGGCTTGCCGAGCCAGCCAGTGACTCATTGGCGTACCGCTCACCCGGTAGACCTCAATGGCCCGTTGCAATCGCTGGGAGTCGTTAGGATGGATACGTCCGGCGGCCTCTGGATCGACTTGGGCCAGTTCAGTGTGTAAAGCCCGCCATCCCTGCGTCAGGGCATCCCCTTCGATTTGGCGGCGCACCTTCGCATCGGCGGACGGCAGGAGAGAAAGCCCCTGTTCCAGGGCCTTGAAATACAGCAAGGTGCCACCCACTAACAGGGGTATCCGCCCACGCTGTCGGATAGCTACCATTTCGCGCAGGGCATCGGTCCGGAAGCGCGCCGCAGAATAACTTTCCGCCGGATCCAGTATATCGATCAGACGATGTGGCGCCACCTGGAGAATTTCCGACCCGGGTTTCGCCGTACCGATATCCATGCCCCGATAAACCAGGGCCGAATCGACGCTGATGATTTCCAGCGGAAACCGGCGCACAAGCTCCACGGCCAGGGCGGTCTTGCCGCTAGCTGTCGGTCCCATCAACAAAATAGCGGGAAAATTCTCACTCACACGTCCCACCCACACCTTGCCCGAACAGAGCATCCAGTTCTACAAGCCGGCCAACCCGATCACGACCATGATTACATTGGCCACTACGCTCGGTATACTCCATCTCCCACCACAAATAATTTATTTCTTCCAGGCCCAAACGCTGCCTGGCAAGGCCAATCGACACCGGATCGATGCGGGGGACTCACCGCGGGAACCCAAACTGTGCACCCGCTCCAGACCTTCCGGGGAAGTGATCTTGCCGGTTGCATGGTGGGAAAGCGCGAGATGAAGTTCGCCCCACAATCAGCAATAGTGCGTATGGATACAAAGCGCTCGGAACAGACGCTCCTTACCTTAGAGATTAAACCGAAAATGCACCACAT
This sequence comes from uncultured Ectothiorhodospiraceae bacterium, assembly GCA_964620825.1. Taxonomy (GTDB): domain Bacteria; phylum Pseudomonadota; class Gammaproteobacteria; order DSM-5130; family Acidihalobacteraceae; genus Acidihalobacter_A. The sequence goes on along the minus strand of CAZUKD010000002.1, from coordinate 40,939 downwards.
CCCCTTCCTGCAACACATAATCCTTGCCCTCCAGGCGCCATTTACCGGCATCCTTGGCGCCTTGCTCACCCTGACAGGTGATGAAATCATCGTAGGCGATTACTTCAGCTCGGATGAAACCCTTCTGAAAATCGCTGTGGATACAACCCGCACCTTCGGGAGCAGTCGCGCCTTGATACACCGTCCAGGCGCGCACTTCCTTGACTCCGGCGGTAAAGAATGTTTGCAATCCGAGCAACTGGTAACCCGCGCGGATGACGCGATCCAGCCCCGGTTCAGCCAGCCCCATCTCGGCTAAAAATTCTACTCGATCATCCGCTTCAAGCTGAGCGATCTCCGCCTCGATAGCCGCACACACCGCCACCACCTCAGCCCCTTCGCGAACAGCCTGCTCCCGTACCGCATTGAGATGCGGGTTATGATCGAAACCATCCTCACGCACGTTGGCGACATACAGCGTTGGCTTGATCGTGAGCAAATGAAATTCGTGCAGCAAAGAACGCAACGCATCATCCAGCGGCAATACCCGTGCAGGTTGCCCATCATTTAGATGCTGTTGCAGCCGCTCCAGTAATTCAAGCTGGGTACACGCTGTCTTGTCCCCCGACTTGGTTGCCCGGGATACCCGCTTGATGGCCCGGTCCACGGTGTCCATGTCGGCTAGAATCAACTCAGTATGAATGATCTCGATATCAGCCAGCGGATCCACCTGTCCTGCGACATGAATGACGTTATCATCCTCGAAACAGCGCACCACATGTGCGATAGCTTCGGCTTCGCGAATATGGGCCAGAAACTGGTTACCCAACCCTTCCCCTTTGGAGGCGCCAGCCACCAGCCCGGCAATATCCACAAATTCCATACTGGTCGGCAACACGCGCTCGGGTTTGACGATCAGGGCAAGAGCGTCGAGTCGGAGATCCGGAACCGGCACCACACCCACATTCGGGGCGATGGTGCAGAAAGGATAGTTCTCGGCTTGAATTCCAGCCTTGGTCAAGGCATTGAACAGGGTGGATTTCCCAACATTGGGCAAACCCACGATACCACACTTAAAACCCATGATTTACCTCGTATGTAATGCCTGCATAGCGTGTTCGCTATCCCCGGAAACCAGCTTCGGCAACTGCTCCAGAGCAGCATCTATCGCATGTTCGATCTCCACCATCTCCACGCACGATGGGGGCGCCAATACATACTGGATGACTGCATCCCGATGGCCCGGATGGCCAACCCCGATACGCACCCGCCAGAATTCCCGCCCGAGAGGGGCGAAAATATCGCGCAAACCATTGTGTCCACCATGGCCACCAGCAAACTTGAAGCGAATAGCGCCCGGCGGCAAATCGATTTCATCGTGTGCTACCAGGATTTCCGCTGGCGCATAGCGATAGAATCCACAAACCGCAGCCACTGCACACCCACTTTGGTTCATGAAAGCGGCGGACTTGATCAGCCAAACATCCTGCCTGGCGATCGTAATCCGTGCGATCTCTCCATGGAAGCGCCGCTCAGACCGCCATTGCCCCCCATGACGTTTTGCTATCTCATCCACAAACCAGAACCCGGCATTGTGCCGGGTTCTGGTGTATTTGACCCCAGGATTGCCCAACCCGGCGATCAACCGCAGAGGCTTCACTCTGGCTCAACCCACAGATTACTCCGCTCCTTCCCCATCGGCACCTTCTGATTCACCTTCACCTGCAGCTTCCTCATTCACATGTCCATGCTGCTCGATAATACTGACCACCGGCTGATCCGATTCTTCGTCTTCCGGATCGAAATCTATTAATTCCACGCCCCCCGGCATCTTCAGGCCGGACAAATGAATTGTATCTCCGATCTGCATCTGACCCAGATCAATACTGATCGCTTCCGGCAAGTCCTTGGGTAAACAGCGAATCACGATATCCGTGAGATGACGGATTACCATGCCGCCAGCCTTGACTCCTGGCGCAGTTTCCTCATTCAGAAAGTGCAGAGATATGGTCATATCGAGGACTTCGTTGGCAACGATACGTTGCAAATCGAAATGCAAGACTATTGCCCGATAGGGGTGTCGTTGCAAATCACGCAGTACCACCTGTTCCTCTTGATCTTCGCCCGCAATTCTCACTTTCAGGATATGGGCAAAAAAAGCCTCATTTTCCAATTGCTTATTAAGTATACGTGCTTCGAAGCTAATGGGTATCGGTGGTTTGTCGCCACCATAAATAATGCCTGGCACTTTGCCCTCGCGACGCAGGCGGCGGCTCGCACCCTTCCCCTGGCCGTCGCGCCGTTCGGCAATCAATTCAAAACTCTGGTTCATTGAAATTTACTCCATGCTATTGAACAATATCCGCTTACGCGGTTTCGACATCCCCGCGACCAGAGACGCCCCTATGGCTCGCGCAGACACGCCAGCCCCGTGATTCTGTTCAGAACCCCTAATCCATAAACAGGGTGCTAACCGATTCCTCCCGATTGATGCGATAAATCGTTTCGGCCAGAATCCCGGCAACCGATAACTGGCGTATTTTTCCGCTTGCCTTGGCCTGCTCCGTTAAGGGAATCGTGTCGGTTACTGCCAGTTCATCAAGCGAGGATTGCTTAACATTTTCAACCGCCGCACCGGACAGAACCGGATGCGTGGCATAGGCCACCACTCGCAGTGCGCCGTTTGCCTTGAGTGCATCGGCGGCCTTGCACAGGGTGCCGGCGGTATCGACCATATCATCCACGATGAGGCAAGTCTTGCCCTCCACTTCACCGATGATATGCATGACCTGCGACTGGTTGGCGTAGGGTCGACGCTTGTCGATGATAGCCAGCTCCGCGTTATCTAATTGTTTGGCCAAAGCCCGGGCCCGTACCACGCCGCCCACATCGGGGGAAACCACGATCAGATCGTCATATTTCTGCCGCCAGATATCCCCCAACAAAATCGGTGAAGTATAAATATTGTCTACGGGTACATCAAAAAAACCCTGGACCTGATCGGAATGCAGATCAATCGTGAGAATTCTGTCGGCCCCGGCCACGGCGAGCATATTGGCCACAACTTTTGCGGCAATGGGAACTCTTGCCGAGCGCACGCGCCGATCCTGGCGGGCATACCCCAGATAAGGAATCACCGTAGTGATACGCCCGGCAGAGGCGCGCATCAATGCGTCACACATGATACATAATTCCATCAGATTGTCATTGGTTGGGCGACAGGTTGGCTGGATAACGAAAACATCCTTACCGCGAACATTTTCCAGAATCTCGATCTGCACCTCACCATCGCTGAAACGCCCTACCAGCGCCTTACCCAGAGGCACATTCAGATGCCGGCTGATGTTCCCGGCGAGCGCGGGATTGGCATTCCCGGTAAAGAGCATTAGTCGACTATCTTGTGCCATTTCGTCCTTACCGCATCAATTAGAAAACACAATCCGCAATTACGCCCAGCAAACAAATTGGCTGGGCCGCCAGGATTCGAACCTGGGAATGACGGGATCAAAACCCGTTGCCTTACCACTTGGCTACGGCCCAAAACTCTCAACTCCTCTCACCCCAACCGCGCTACGCCGCTGCCAGGGATTCGGCACCCTCTGGTGCCTCACCCCTACAGAGTCCACGTTACTCTCCGTTAATAAGTAACCGATCCCGCAAGGGTGAGCGATTACACCCTTTGGCCAGAAAAACTGTCCATTTTCCCGCTGCACGCGCAACAACGCTCTCAGCCTGCGCCTTATCGGCAAACGCCGAGAACAAGCATGCTCCTGTACCCGTTAGCCTTGGTTTTGAAAATACGTCAAGGAAATCAAATGCTTTATCAATTTCCAGATAATACTCACGAACCAATGGCTCGAATACATTACCTCCGCGTCCGGCAAGGAATTCGGGTATCTTGATCGGTGAACAATCGCGTGTCAATTTCGGATCAGCAAATAATTTGGCCGTCATCACATGAGTGCGTGGATGAATCACCACATACCAAGGCTCTGGAAGGTCATCCAGTACTTCCAGCCGCTCCCCGATACCTTCCGCCCAGGCCGCCTGACCATACACGAATACCGGCACATCAGCACCCAGATCGAGCGCGATCTCCGCCAGATCATCCGTGCTCAAACCTGTACCCCATAATATATTGAGCGCTACCAGGGTAGTCGCCGCATCTGAGCTCCCACCCCCCAAACCGCCACCCATAGGCAACCGCTTCTGCAGATCGATGTGAACACCTTCACGCGCCAATCCGGCTACCCGTTGCAGGTGCAACGCAGCCCGGATACACAAATCCTCGGCCTCGGCCACTCCCTCTGGCCCGCTGGAGCGGTGGATGACACCCCGGGGCAAGGATTTAAATTGGAGCGTATCGCCGAAATCCAGAAACTGAAACACGGTTTGCAAAAGATGATACCCGTCTGCGCGCCGCCCGGTAATATGTAAAAAGAGATTGAGTTTACCCGGCGCCGGCCAATCGGTGCCTTCATCTATCAACTGTTTTGCCATCTGTCGATTACCAGGATCAATCGCACGTTACCATGCACCATGCGGATTCTTTTTGGCCGGGACTGGATACCCAGGGTATGGTAAGCCAGATAATCAATGTGCCAACCCGCCTGCTGGAGCAGCGCCACTCTACCCTGATTATCATAACGAATTTTTTTAATCACGGATGCCGGTGCAGGAATTCCCCGCACCCAGTAACGCATACCTGCCACTGGCAAACTCCAGCCCAGTTCCGAGTGCATCAAGTCCTGCGCTGAAATGGCGGTGTGCGGTGGCTTGTTGCGAGCCCGCAGAATCACTTGGGTTGACGTTCCCTGCAATTGCGCCAGTGTCCGACCGAATGGACCACTGATATCGATATGATAATCCAATCCCCGCTCCCGCCAGAAAATGGCAGCCGTCCAGCCATGCCGGTCGATATCCAGCGCAAACTGGCCCCAGAATGCCCAATCAGGATGCGCCTCAACCCAGCGCGCATGGGCCACACGAGAACCTTCTCCTGCAGAGGTGGGATAAAATAGGTTGGCACAACCAGACAGACTCAGCATCACCCCGATTGCGAGCAAATAGCGCCAGATCTTCATGGAAACAGGTGCTTCCTGAGATTTTGCAGGGTCACGTTATCCGGATTGATGTGCAACGCGGAATCCAGCAGTGCTCTGGCAGCCGCTCGCTGTCCATTCGCATAGAGTGCCTGCACCAGATGTGCAGCCACCTCCGGATTCTTGAGCTGGTGATAGGATTTTTGCAGAGACTGCACGGCCCGGGCATAGCGCCCAAGGCGATACTGCACCCAACCCATACTGTCCAGAATAGCCGGATCATCCGGGCGTAGCGCCAGCGCGCGCTTAATGTAATCCAAAGCCTCGCGATAGCGCCAAGTATGAATGACCAAAGTATAACCCAGCGCGTTTAAGGCCTCGGCATTATTCGGATTCCGCTGAATGATGGTGCGCCAATCAGCTTCCGCCGCTTGCAGTCGGCCTAAATCCGTTTCCAACATGCCGCGGGCATAGAGCAGCCGGGGATTACCCGGAAACTGCTTGAGTGCGCGACCTAGCAAGGTCAGCGCTTGCCGGGGTGAATCAGCCTGATTGAGTAATTGCACTTCAACCAGATACAAATTTATCTTGCGGACCGGTTCGTGGACACTGGTGCGCAATTGCTGCAGAAAATCCCGGGCCTGGCCCAGCGCGCCCTGGGCCGCTAAAATGTAGGCAATTCTGATCTGAGCCTCGAAGGCATAGCGTCCACCGGTCACCTCAGCATAATGCAGCAAGGCAGAACGCATGTCTCCGCTCCGCTCAGCCAGACGGCCCAGAAAATATTCCGTGGCGAGGAGGTGTTGAGCGCCCAATTTAAGAACCCGCAGAAAATACTGGCGTGCAGCAATATCCTGATCCAGTTCAAAATCGACCCGAGCCAAAGTGTACAGTACATTGGCATTATTCGGGAAACGCCGTGCGAGGCGGCGGAATTCGTGTCGTGCAGCATTATAATCCCGCGTCTGCAACAGCATCTGGCCATAAGCGAGTTGTAGATCGGGGTCATCCGGGAATCTCACCAGGGCCTGGCGCAGCGTTTTCAGGGCGGCAACCGTATCCTGCAGACCCGCCCGGGCTTCAGCTTCAAGAATATAGGCACGCCGGAAGCCGGGGTCACGCGCCAAGGTTTGCTGACTCCAATGAAGCGCCTGCGCATAATGCTTGAATTGTAAAGCGAGGATACCCACGGCAAAGTCGCCCACGGGCTGCTGCGAGAACTCTCTGACCACCTTCTGCAGGATACCGAGCGCAATGACCGGCCGGACATCCTGCTTCAGCAATTCCGCCACGCGCAGAAGCGCGCGCCCCTGATTCTTGCCATGCAAACGAACGAAAGCGGCAAAGCCGCGCACTGCGGGGGTGACTCTGCCCATTCTGGCTGCAATTACGGCCATCGCCCGCCGGGCATCGGGATCGTCCGGTTGCAGCCGCTCCCAGCGGCGGGCAGCCATCAGCATGGCCTTGTCATCATGCAGAAAACTGGCCGCCTCGATCACGCTCTGCGCCAGTTGCGGACTTGGCGCAAGGGCCAGTGCCTGCCGGTACTCGCGCAGAGCCAGCGGGTAATCTCCCCGCTGTACGGCCAGACGGCCCACCAGCACCGCATAGAGCACCCGACTGGAGGGAGTGAGCTCAATCTTGTGGCTCTTAGGCCGGGAAGATTCCGTGGTCAGAGATTTCATTCCCGAATGGGAAGCACTCTGTAGCGCGCAAGCACTCAGACTCATCACTGCGGCCCCGCTGACGAACAAACGGATCATGCGCAGCGCCCAATCCCTGCGATCCCAGCCCTTAGGCTGCCTTACAGACCTAGTTTTCGCCATCGGCTCGCCCTTCTCCTGCACCTCGAATCGTTTGTTTTCATGTGGATGCCAAGATCCGCTACCCATTGCCGCCATTCACTCCATCCTGATTACCGGATTGGCATAGAATACCGTTTCGGAACACATTTCGCTGCCAGCGAGTGGCCGAATCGGCGCAATCTATCCGCTATGCTTGTAAACGAGGCTTTCTTCACGCAAAATTTCATAATCGGCAGGATAAAGATAAAGGGGAGGGTTGAATATCAACGACCAAAATATAACGACTCATAAGCGAGGAAGCGAACACCGCGTAACGACGTCAGGGCTCACCTCGATAAATATCAATCAATCCGCTGAAACGAGCTAATTTTAGCTATGCCCCTGGTTACCATCGGGATCAACCACAAAACTGCCCCCGTCGAGGTGCGTGAGAAAGTCATCTTCGGCCCCGATCAGCTGGGTAACGCCCTGCATGATCTGATCCACATACCAGGAACCCGCGAAGCTGCCATCCTGTCAACCTGCAATCGCACTGAACTCTACTGCAATCTACAATCTCCGGAAAGCATTGAACATGTAATTAAGTGGATGGGTGATTATCATCACTTCGGTGGTGATAATCTACGTCCATTCCTGTACCGACATAGTGATTCGGAAGCCGTCAGACATGCTATTCGGGTCGCCAGCGGCCTCGATTCCATGATCATCGGGGAACCTCAAATCCTTGGCCAGATCAAGTCCGCCTATCGGGTAGCAAATGAATCGGGCACGCTGGGCAAGCATCTGCGGCGCCTGTTTCAACATGCCTTCGCAGTCGCCAAGCATGTGCGCACAGACACTGAAATTGGTGCCAGCCCGGTTTCCATGGCTTTCGCCGCCGTTAGCCTGGCACGCCAGATCTTTGCTGATCTCACCCAGCAAAGGGCGCTACTGATCGGTGCCGGAGAAACGATCGAACTGGCAGCCCGGCATTTGCTCGGCAACGGTCTGAAAAGCGCGATAGTCGCCAACCGTACCCCGGAGCGCGCCGCTCTACTGGCGGCTAAAATTGGTGCTGTCGCCATCGGCCTGGCTGATATTCCCCAGGTGCTGCCTGAAGTCGATATCGTGATCACCTCCACGGCCAGTCCCCTGCCTATTCTCGGCAAAGGTACAGTCGAAAGGGCGCTACGCCAACGCCGTCATCGGCCAATGTTCATGGTGGATCTGGCCGTTCCCCGCGACATCGAGGCGGAAGTAGCCGAACTCAACGATATTTATCTGTACACTGTCGATGATCTGGAGAAAGTCGTTGCCGAGAACATTGCATCCCGCCAGGAGGCCGCGATTCAGGCCGAAGAGATCATTGCCGCGCAGACCGAACATTACATGGGCTGGCTGCGTGCACAGACGGTGGTCGACTTAATCCGCATCTACCGCGAACGCTCCGAACGCACACGTGACTCCGTCCTACGCAAGGCCAAACACCGCATTGCCCAGGGACAGCCGCCGGAAGCGGTCCTGGAATATCTGGCCGAAACTTTAACCAACAAACTCATTCATGAGCCCACCACCGCACTGGATCACGCCGCCCGCGATAGCCACCGGGAAGTAATCGACGCCGCCTATGAGCTGCTTCATCTACCCCGTGATCCCGGCAGGAGTAAACTATGATCCCGTCAATCGAGCAGAAATTGCAAGTACTGATGGAACGGCACAGCGAAATCGCTGCCCTGTTGGCCGATCCGGAAACGCTCGCCAATCCAGAGCGGTTTCGCAAGCTGTCAATCGAATACGCCCAGTTGGAACCGTTGGTGGCCGACTTCACCCGTTACCAGGATACGCTTTCGGAACTACAATCGGTGCAATCCCTGCTGCTGGAAACTGATCCGGAACTGCGTGAGCTGGCATACGCGGAAACCCAGGAGAGTGAACGACGTCTGGCAATACTCGAAGTCACACTCAAACGCCACCTCGTTCCCGTTGATCCCAACGACACCCGTAACTGCTTTCTGGAAATCCGCGCCGGCACCGGTGGTGATGAGGCCGCCCGGTTTGCCGGTGATCTGTTTCGCATGTATGCCCGCTATGCCGAACAGCGCGGTTGGGCTATGGAAGTCTTAAGTGTCAATGAGGGGGAGCAGGGCGGCTACCGGGAAATCATCACCCGCATCATGGGCCGGGGTGTCTATTCTCGCCTTAAATTCGAGTCCGGGGCGCACCGTGTCCAGCGTGTACCGACCACCGAATCACAGAGCCGCATCCATACCTCTGCCGCCACTATCGCGATCATGCCGGAAGCAAAAGATATCGAAGCTCCAAAAATTGATCCCACCGAACTGCGCATCGACACGTTTCGCGCCTCCGGCGCCGGTGGCCAACACGTCAACAAGACCGATTCCGCGATTCGTGTCACCCATCTGCCCACCGGCATCGTGGTTGAATGCCAGGATGAGCGCTCGCAGCATAAAAATCGTGCCCGCGCCATGAGTCTACTGGCCTCGCGGCTACTGGAACGGGAACGCAATCGACAAGCCACCGAACAGGCCGCCGCCCGCAAGAGCCTGGTCGGCAGCGGTGACCGCTCGGAACGCATCCGCACCTACAATTTCCCCCAAGGACGGGTCACGGATCATCGTATCAACCTGACGCTTTACAAACTTGATGAGATTCTAGCCGGACAGCTCGACGAATTGATTGATGCCCTGTTAAGCGAGCATCAAGCCGACCAGCTGGCGGTACTCGGTCTCAATTGATCCGAACGGCATGAATCCGCCTAGCATCGGCCCTACTCTGCGACAGGCACGTGACCGCCTTGGCCGAATCACTGCGGCTACGGAGCTGGAGGCCGGGGTTCTGCTGGCGTGCGTCCTCAATACTACCCGTGCCCACCTCTACGCCTGGCCGGAGAAAAATCTGTCTGCCACCCAAATCCAGGCCTTTGATACCCTGCTAAAGCGCAGGCTGGCGGGGGAACCACTGGCCTATCTGCTGGGATTGCGTGAATTCTGGGCGCTCGAACTGGAAGTCAGTCCGGCCGTACTCATTCCCCGTCCGGATACCGAGACTCTGGTTGAACAGGCGTTACGTCTACTCCCTTCCTCCGTCCCGGCAGACATCGCCGATCTCGGCACTGGCAGCGGAGCGATTGCGCTCGCCCTGGCACACGAGCGGCCAGGAGCCCGCCTCCTCGCCACCGATTGCTCCCCGGCCGCGCTGATCATTGCTCGCCACAATGCCAAACGGTTAGGATTGCACAACATCCGTTTCCGGCAGGGCGACTGGTGTCAAGCCCTGGCAATGGAGCGCTTTGATCTCATGGTCTCCAATCCTCCTTATATCGCCGAAGACGACGCTCACCTGATGCAGGGTGATCTGCCGCATGAACCCCGCCTGGCGCTGGTCTCCGGCATGGACGGCCTGGCCTGCCTGCGCCATATTATCACTTGCGCGCCGGAGCATTTGCGTCCTGCGGGGTATCTGCTGCTGGAGCATGGGGTAGAGCAAGCGGAACAGGTAAGAAACCTCCTCTCTGAGGCTGGTTTTCAGGCTATCGCCACCTATCGGGATCTGGAATCTCGCGCCCGGGTCAGCCTGGGGCGAGCGCCCCCTGCGTCACCCAGGTTTGCTAAAGTCTCTCTATGAATGAACAGCAGCTACTGCATTACAGCCGTCAGATCCTGCTGCCGGAGATAGACTACACCGGCCAGGCTCGATTGCTCCGCGCGCGGGTACTCATCGTCGGCCTCGGCGGGCTGGGCTCGCCGGTAGCGCTTTATCTGGCTGCAGCCGGCGTAGGTTATCTGATGCTCGCTGATTACGATCGCGTTGATCTTTCCAATCTCCAGCGTCAGATCGCCCACACCCGGGCTCGCATCGGCCAACCCAAGGTGTTTTCTGCCGCCGCCGCCATTCGGGCAATCAATGCCGACGTGCAAGTGGAATGTATCGATGCGCGACCCGATCCGGATACCCTGCGCCCTTATGTGCGCGCCGCCGATGTCGTCATCGACTGTACCGACAATTTCGCCAGCCGTTTCACGCTCAATGCATTGTGCGTGAACACCATGACTCCGCTGGTCTCCGGCGCCGCTATCCGCTTTGCAGGCCAGGTGAGTGTCTTTAATCCGTGTGCTGCAACCAGCCCCTGTTACCGCTGCCTCTATCCGGACAACCTTGAGGAAGAGGAAAACAGTTGCAGCGATAGTGGTATCTTAGCACCGGTGGTGGGTATCATTGGCGCCATCCAGGCCACCGAAACGATCAAGCTATTAACCGGGATCGGGGAATCCCTTTGCGGCCGGGTACTCATCCTCGATGCGTTGCAGATGGAATGGCGTACCTTGCGGCTACCGCGCGACCCGGCCTGCCCGGTGTGCGCCACGCGCCCGCAATCCATGTCTGACGCCTAATGCCCATAGCGGCCGCCAGGCCCGTTTGGCGCCTGCCAGGCTGCCAGGATCGGTGCCTCTCTTCGCCTATAATCCCGCGCTTAGGTAGGGGGATCAACCCCTGACCGGCTTGCGCCAGCAAAGGCTGTGCCGTCCGCCCAGCGGGTGCGTAAGCCCACACCAGCATCGCCACACCGCCGATCATCATCGGGATCGACAGCAGCTGCCCCATAGTCATCCAGCCGAAGGCCACAAACCCCAGTTGCGGGTCAGGCTGTCGCCAGAATTCGAGTACGAAGCGAATGATTCCGTAGCTCAGCAAAAATAGCGCCGACACCGCAGCGGTCGGCCGCACTCGGCGCGAAAACAGCCACAGGATCGCAAACAGTGCAAGACCTTCCCCGGCCCCCTCGAACAACTGCGAGGGATAGCGCAGCACATCTCCACCATAGGGGAAATAGGCACACCCGGGGAAAGAGCCGTGGCAGACCCGGCCAAATAAATTACCGTTGATGAAGTTACCCAGCCGCCCCGCCGCCAATCCCAGCGGAATCAGTGGTGCCACGAAATCGGTCACTTGCAGCAGGCTCATCTTTTCCCGGCGTGCGAGCGGATAAAGGGCGATAATGACCCCGATCAGGCCACCATGAAAACTCATACCACCCTGCCAGATCGCAAAAATACTCAAGGGATGCGCCAGGTAGAGCGGTAAATTGTAAAACAGGATATAACCGATGCGACCACCCAGATAGGCGCCCAGCTCACCGGCGAACAGGGCCTCGATGGCCTGAGCGCGATTGAGGCTGTAGCCCGGCTTGCCAGCCCGGAACATGGCCAGCAGCAGATACAGGGCGAAAGCGACCAGATAGGCCAGCGCATACCAATGCACCTTCAGTGGGCCGAGCGTAACGGCGATCGAATCGATATTTAGCGGATTGGGGTAGACTAGCTGGTCGTAGGGAAGTCCTAACATGGCCTGTCAGACCCGATCGAGGAATCAAAGTTCCCACCGTCCTCACTCACCGTACTGAAATCCGCGGCAAAACCGGCTCGTCCGCGCCAACCAGCTTCTGCCAGATCACCCATGATGCGAGATAAACTCACCATTCTTCTTCAGCTTTCGCGTGGCCCGGTGAGGCGCAGATCGGTTAGCGGAAAAGGTTGCCGGGCCAAATTGTACATGAAAGTTTCAAAGCGCATGGCCAAGGAATCGGTGGCACACTGAACTTCCTCCTCATTGAGCTGGCCCAGGCCGCTGACCAACATCTGTGCTTCCCGCAATAGCGTGAGATAATTATCGCGCATTACCTCCGGAATCCGCCACCAGCGCTCACGCTCCGAGGCAGACTCAAATCGCTCGAATACCAGCCTGAACTCATCCTCCTCTCTCAGCCAGGAACAAATAACAGCCTCTGCCTCACCCACCGCCAAATATTTAATCTGCTTCACACAAGCCCAATCCTGCAAAACCACGTAAAACATCCGTGCGTGGGCTAGCAAGGGTTCGAGCACTCCGTCTTCTGCGTTTGCCCATGGCGCTGGATTCCATGCCTGCAACCAGGTATCGGCCTCATTGGCGGGCATTGGCCGGGCGATCCGGTAGCCTTGCAGTTTGTCGCAGCCCATATGACGTAGTAGATGCGCCTGGTCTTCAGTTTCCACTCCTTCTGCGATCACCTCAATACCGAGCAGACGGGCGGTCATGATCACGCCACTGATGATCGCCTCGGCGCGCTGCCCCTTGAGCAATTGCTGAGTGAAGGATATATCCACCTTGATGCGATCCACCGGCAATTGTTGCAAATAGGATAGCGAAGCGTAGGCGGTACCAAAATCATCCAGTGCCACACGGATACCCAGTGCCCGCACCTTCTTCAGAACAGCACTGGCAACTTCCGGAGCGCCAAGGTAAGCGCTCTCGGTCAATTCGATAGTCAGGTGTTCTGGAGCAGCATCGGGATGTGCTTCCAGGGCAGCGCGCAGATCATCGATAAAGGCCGGATCAACGAGATGGCTGGCGCCGATATTCACCGCCACATCGATCACCAATCCCGCCCGGGACCAGCGGGTCACCTGAGCCAACCCCTGGTCGAGTACGAACCGCCCCAGCGCTCGCAAGCACTGGGCATCCTGCTCGATATAGGGTATGAAACGATTCGGTGGGCGCACAACGCCATCCGAACCGATCCAGCGGATCAGCGATTCCATGCCGGTAATGCAGCCATCGGTGAGGTTTAAGATCGGCTGGTAATACAACACCAGATCACCTTGAGCGAGTGCACGGGAAAATTCCCGGCGCACCGTTCCCGCCTCCCGCACCGTTTCCTCCATCTCCGATGCAAACCGCACAACACATAATTCCGCGCCGGTTAGAGACCTAGCCATTTCCAAGGCAAGCTCGGCCCGCACCAACAGGCGTTCCGCTCCGTCCCAATGTTCCGGCCAGCACGCCCAACCCGCGTGCGGTTCCGAATTATAGAGCGTGACATCACCGAGCAAGATCGGCTCCGCTAAGCGCTGCACCACCTCCCGGATTAGCCTCTTGGCCTGAACACCATCGATACCGGGTAAGAGTAAAAACAGATGGTTACCCCCCACCCGCGCCGCTAATCCACCTGGATAGGCGCCGCCCAACACTTGCAAGCGTTGGGCGGCTACGCGCATCAGGCCATCCCCTGCATCCCAGCCATAGGTCGCATTGATTTCGTTAATCCGCCGGAAAGCCAGGGCGATGAGAATGCCCTGCGTACCGGGCTGCTCACCTGCGGTTCGCAGGGTTTCAAGCAGGTGCAGATCATTGGCCAGACCGGTCAACCGATCATGATAAGCGGCATAGCGCAATTGCTGGCGCTGTGCATTGTCCTCCAGAGAATAACCCAGATCACCCACCAGTTCTCTTAGCAGGTCTTGCACTTCTTGATTTTCGATCATGCGCCGACCTACGCATAACCACAACAGAGCCACAATGCGATCCTGCTGGCGGATTGGAAATCCCACCTGGGTTGCATCATGCGTACAACAACTGGAATGCTTACAAGCCATAGGCGCAGACTCCAAGCCCATCGCCCCAGTCATTTGTACATGCTCCACCACGCCGGGCTGTGGCTGACAGGATAGATCGCCATCAACTTTTCCCTGGGCAGCCCAGGCAACCCAACGCACCCCTGATTCCTCTTTAGCTGCTCCAGAGACTGCCGCGGCGTCCAGCCAACCGATGTACGCCGCATTGATACCGACTCGATCGACCAGCAAGCGACAAACGGTATTAAACAGTGTCTGTGGATCGGGATGGTGAATAATCAGCTGATTGGCATCCGAAAGCGTGGAGTACAGGTTCTTGATCCGGCTAATTTGGTGCTGATTATCCAGTATTTTAGCCTGGGTTAGCGCAGATCGGCGTTCAGCCGCGCGGATCGCGGCTTCCGCTAAGAGTAAAACCAGTAACAGGAACAACATACCTGGCCAGATGATTTCCCGCCACCTTCGATGCAGCGATGACGCCAATGCGCCGACACCCAACTCCAGCTTACTACCATTCACCGGCGCCCAAGCAACTACCCGGATAGCGCCTGGCATGACTCGCAGCGGCCAGATCTGGATGGGTTTACCGCCGACCGGACGCAGAAACAAGGCATCCGCAGCACGCTGCGGAATGCTCCGCCACAATTTTTGCAGCACGACAATCGAACTGGCGGCATAGATCGTTTGTCCGCGCCACGGGCGGCGTAACCACAAGACACCCTGGCCTACCCGAGAACCGGGCACAGGCTGCACCTCCAGAATACAGCCATCGGGTCGAGGGCATGGGATACCGCGCAACCGCACAGGCACGGGGGAACCGAATAGTGTACGCCATTGACCATCGGCTCCACGCAGGCTCAGAGCCAGCAAGCTCTTATCCGCAGGCCGCAGGATTTCCCTCCGGCCATGCATGGCCAACAGCGTTTGCGTCTCGGTATCCAGTCGATGGAGATAATCGGCGATTAATCCGGTCATCCCGACCTCCGCCAACCGGTCGAGGTCGGTAATTTGCTCGGTACGAAATTGCAGAACGCTGTACCAGGTATAGAAACCGGAAAACAAGGCGAAACCCAGCAGCAGCCCATAGACCAGCGCACGCTCGGGCCACATCCGCTTTAGCAGCGCCCCGGTTGGCGGGGGTCTGAGCTGGCCTCCATTGCCACCACCTTGCTCCTCCATCATAAGATTCCTGCTTCATTCTCACGCTTAGTGCATACAGTTATCAGTATAGTAATAAAGATGAAAGATGGTAACTATTAAGCCTATGAACCGGGGTATCGCCCTCCCTCGTTATTTGACGTCTTTCCAGAATTCCCGTTTCACCAGATAGGCAATTATCGTGAAGAACACCAGGATACCGATCATCCACGGGCCAATCCGGTGCCGTACATAATAGGACGGATCGGAAACGTACTTCAAAAAGGCAACGATATTCGTCATCTGTTGACGAAATTCCTGCTGGGATTCACTGCCCGCCACCAGCACCTTGCCCTTGATATTCACAATCCCGCCCCATGGAGCCATGATGTTGGGCATTGCTACATTGGGGAAAATATGGTTATCCCAGCCCGATGGGCGCTGTGGGTCCCAATAGAAAGACAGCAAATAGGTGTAGATCCAGTCAGGCCCCTTGTAGCGCTCCATCTGACTCAGATTGGGGGGCTGCCTGCCGAACCATTTGACGGCCATCTTCGGCGGCATGGGCGAAATCATGTGTCCCAGATAATTAGCCTTACCCGGTAGCAAGATATATTTCTTGATCGCCGCCTTGGACAGGCCAAGATCTGCATGTAGATAGCTGTAGCGCATGAATGTCAGGGAGTGGCAGGCCATACAGCGCTCGGCAAACAGTTTGGCCCCGGCAATGACCTGCGTCTTCGACATGGTGATATGCGGTACCAGTAATTTGGGGCTGCTCTCTGCGAATGCAGAGGGTGCAACTAATCCCATGCTAGCTGCCAACCCGATAATCCCTAGATATTTCTTCATGATCCATTTCTCCTTATTATCGGCTGATCAATGCGCGTGGTAGCGGACACGCTTTGGCAGCTGTCGCGTGGGTTCAAAACTACTCACGATGGGAAGAGCAACGAAGAAGCTGAGGTAAATCAGCCCTGCGATTCGCTGCGGTATGATCAAGCTTGGAAGAGCCGGCAATGCACCCATATACGTCAGCCAGGCAAAATCGGCGAAGAAAATGAGCCACAGGATCCGTGTCAACGGACGATAACGGGTGGATCTCACCGCACTCCGATCCAGCCACGGCAAGAAGAGAGGCATCACCAGAGCCAGGAGCATCAGACCAATACCCAGCATCTTGATCGAGTAACCCCGCAGAATCGCGTAATAAGCCCCGAGGTACCAGGGTGGGCTAACGTCCGGCAAGCTCTTTAGCGGATTCGCCGGTGTCGACATGGTCCGCTCCAGGAAGATATGGAAGAAGGTTGGCTCGTAGAACAGGATCCAGGAAAAAATGGTGAGAAACACGCCCATGCCAAACAGATCTTTCACCGAGTAATACGGATGGAATGGAATCCCGTCCAGCGGATGGCCGTGCTTATCTTCATTGTCGTGGATCTCGATGCCATCCGGGTTGTTGGAGCCCACTTTGTGCAGATACAGAATGTGAAACACGATGAGCGCTACAATCAGGAGGAAAATCAGGGTGACGTGCAAAGACAAAAACCGCTCTACGGTATCCGCGGAAATTCCAGGCCCACCACGCAGCAGCATCTCCAGCCACTTCCCGATCACGGGGATCGACCCGGCAATGGCGGTAATGACCGTACCCGCCCAGAAAGACAGATTCGAGTAAGTCAGTATATAACCAAAAAAGGCTTCACCCGCCATGAGCATGTAGATCACATAACCGATCAGCCAGACGAGCTCACGCGGGGCCTTATATGACCCGTACAGCATACCGCGGGCCATATGCAGATAAATCAACACGAATATCAGCGAAACTCCATCGACATGCAGGTATTGTATCATCCAGCCCCAATGGACATCGTATATGATAGCCATCGTCGATGTATATGCCGCAGGCCCATTAGGGACATAATGCGCCAGCAGAAAAAACCCGCTGATAAATTGCAACACTATCAGGAAAATCAGCAGCGAACCGGCATAATAAAAGATATTGAAGTTTTTGGGCGCGTAATATTCCGTGACATGCTCGCGCAGCATTTCCGACAGCGGGGATCTTTTGTCAATCCATTCCTTTAAACTCATGGGTGCATTCCTCCATTCATGATCCAATCCAATAGCACAACGACATTTAATCTATCAACACAACACCGCCGGTGGATACCATTTGGTCACCACCACTTCCATTTTCTTAAGATCAATAGTGTATTCCGGGATCGTCATGTTGTGGGGTGCCGGGGAACCATGGATGACCCGGGCAGAGAGATCATACATGGACCCATGGCAAGGGCAATGAAACCCTCCCGGCCACCAGGACGTTACGCTATGCAGTATGGGCTTATAATGCGGCACACAACACAAATGGTTGCAGATCTTGATGCCGACATACCATTGCGGCACGCGGGCGCGGTAAGGCGCGGGACAATAGGGAGGCTGCTGCGGAATCTTGCAGTGTGGGTCCTTCAACAGATTCTTGTTTTGCGCCAACAGCACCTGCTTGAGCATGGCCTTGGTGCGGTTGATCGTGATCACAGGCTTACCCTGCCACATGGCGATAAACTGCATACCCGGCATCACCAGATTCAAATCAATCGTGGTAATCGACAGCGCTTTCTGCGCAGCGGTGGGATAGAGCGTCTTGATCATGGGGCCGACCGTCACGCCGATAACGGTGCCTCCGGCACCGGCCAATGCAGCGATTAAAAATCGCCGTTTGGTCTTGTCCTCTGGATGGCGCTGAATGGACGGCTTGTCGTCCAGTGTGTTGTGGGTATCTGACATGGTCTTTCGCTCCTTATTAGTTCAGGAAATACTGGCTTCCAAAAGAATTCGTTTATCTTCCTCGCTGCGGTCATCTTTTGCTGGATCGAACCAGTCCTGGGCATCGAAAATCTCGCCGTTATGCTGCATCACCTCAGCGGTCATCAAACGGACATAGATGGCTGTAATCGCCTCTGGTGGCGGATAACTCTGCATCGGCATACCCGCATGCGTTATCCAGCGCAAGCCCGTGCGACAAGGCCCTGGATCAATGATATTCATGCGGATGCTGGTTTTGGTATACTCGATGGCCCAGGTCTTGGCCATATGAATCAAGGCCGCTTTACTGATGCCATAAGCGCCCCAATAGCCAATAGGCGCCCGCCCCGAGGCTTCTCCTGTAAAAATAACCGAGGCATAGGGTGCCGCCTCAAGCACCGGCAAGCATTGCCGGGTGATTAGAAAGGGTGCGCGCAGATTGACCTGGAAGGTTTGATCCCAGAAAATATCCTCGATATCCTCCAGTGGCATCAATTGCCCCAGAAATACAGCATTATGTACGATGCCATCAAGCTGATCGAAATTCTGCGCAATTGCCAGACCCACTGTTTTAAATGCGTCATGGCCTGATTCACCTAGATCCACAACCATGATTGCAGGCTCCGGATATCCATTCCCCACAATCTCGTCGTATAGATTCTCCAGATCGGGTTGCGTCTTTCCCAGCAGTAAAACAGTTGCACCTTTACGGGCGTATTCCAGTGACACTGCCCGGCCGATCCCCTTACTCGCGCCGGTGACCAGAATCACCTTACCCTTGAGCGCATCCTCTTTAATCCCAGCCTGCCTGGAATGCTCATCCATACCGGGTTCTCCGCTCACTCAGAGCGCACGAATGCAGCCATTTCCTTGATCTGCTTCGCGCTCAGACGCGAGGCGATATAGCGCATCATGCTCTTGGGGTCATTGGTTCGCAGTCCCTTTTTAAAGTAGGTCAACTGATTGACGACATACTGACGTCGCTGGCCGGCCAAGCGCGGAAACCAGGGGGGAAGCCCAGCGGCGGTTCCCCCATGACAGGCATAACAGGCCGGCACCCCTTTACTCGGCAAGCCACCAAAATAGATCTTGCGACCCGCTGCCACCTGTTTCGGAGCAAAACTCTTGCCTGGGGCCGGCTTTTGTATGAAGAAATATTGTGCAACCTGCTTGATGGTCTTGTCACTAAGCGGAGCTGCCATCGCCCACATGACCGGTGCCAACGGATCAGCGCGTTTGTGTGTCTTGAAGTTATGTAACTGCTTTTCGATATAACTCGGCCATTGTCCGGCCAGGTTCGGATAGGCAGAGGTCACCGCCATGCCATGCAGACCATGACAGGCAAAGCAGGTTGTTTGTACGATCTTGGGAATGCCCACTTGAGCTAGGCGCGCCGCTGGGGGGCGGGTTATCGGCTTGGCGCTGGTGTTTGCCGCTCCCGCTGCGGGTGCGGCGATCGCCGCGATGGGCATCAGAATCACCGCGCTGGCCACTAAAGAAATTGATTTTAGAAGGGATTTCTTGCGTCTCATGTACCACACCTCAATGATTGGGCCAATCAAAAACCAGACGGTTTATACTTCAAGTCAATCCAATAATCCGCTCAAACCCGCAGGAATCCTGCGCCAAAACTGCTTTACGGCATCATTATCATTTAAGGCTGACAGATCCCGGAAAACCCGCTCAAAACAGGCTGGAATTCCACGGCTTCCCGCACAAAAACCACAATTTTACTTTTAGTAAAACTCTTCTGACTGAAGTATGGGCCACAAGTTCCGTCAGGTTCGATTAAATGTCATAAACTTTTTTCTTAATCGACAAACTCAACCCATAAATCCAAAGACCAGGCTCTGCTGAAAGTCAGCCCACCGCACAAACCAGGATTAAACCCCAACCTGCAAGCCGCTTGAGAAAGCTATCGGGCGATCAAAACAAAGCCTGCCGGGAGAAACTGACATGAACCTCACGTCCATCACTCCCTCCCGACAGGCTCCTCCAATCCAACTCTTTATTTCAAACGTGTGACATAAGCCGCCACATCTTTCATTTGTTGATTGTTCAGTCCCGATACGATCGCCTGCATAATCTGGCTCTTGCGTGCGCCGCTCTTGAAATAACCCAACTGGGCAACGATATAGCCAAAGCGCTGGCCCGCCAACCGCGGGAAGGCACCGCTACCCTGGGCATGAATCCCGTGACAGGCCATACAGGCCGCCACATTCTTCTCCGGGATACCCTGCATGAAGATCTGTTTGCCTGCCTTGGCTTCCTGAAGCGACCCGCCTGTGACACCCTGCATGGGGGCTTGTTTGGCAAAATACTTCGCCAACTGTTTCCGCTGCTGGCCATCCAGTGATTGCGCCACCGGCAACATATACAGATTGGCATTCGGATCATCCCGCACACCCGTCTTGAACTGCTTTAACTGCTGGGTGATATACTGCGCCTGCTGACCGGCCAACCGGGGAATGATCGGATACAGCGTGTTCTCCCCGGTCATGCCGTGGCAGATCATGCAGGAATTGGTCACTTTTGTGGGTACGGCGCCGCTGCCGCCACCGGCAAAGGCAAGCGGCGTTGCGAGCAATGCCGCGGCACCTAATGCCAAAGCCATCCGGCTTAAACCGGATTTTCTACGCACAGCCCGCGTGCCATCTACTTTTTGCTTCATCATCTGTCTCATTACTATGTCTCCTATTTCAGAATGCAAACCAGCTCATCAACGACCAGGTGTTAGCATCACTGGCATTGTTGGTCGTATCAAGGAACTTGTTGTACCCCGTATAACGAACAGATAAGCGCATATTGTACCAGGGCTGGTAAGAACCCTGCAGCCAGTAGCCGGTCTGTTGTGGGTTGTCAGCATTCGTATTTTTCGTTGCTGTCACATCGACATACCCCGCCTGGGCACCGTACATGTCGTGATACCAGTAGGTTGCGTTGATCTTAGTCTCATTCTGATGCCCGGTAATTCCAGCGAACTCCTGATGCTCGTGGAAGTAATTGCCGAGAATGGTCAGGTTATTGTTGTTGAGGGTATCAAGCCACTGGATCTGGGTTTGTAGGACAGTATCCGTGTATTTGTTCTCTGCCCCACTATTGGTTGCAGTTTGCCAGATCTTGGCCGTCATCCAATAAGCGCCGAGTTCAGCGTTCCAGTTACCCCAATCACGCTGATAGGCTACCCGGAGATAGGGTGCCGTCCCATCCATTTTTCCGACAGGAACCCCTTCAAGGCCGCTATAGCCGCCAGGGGATGTAGCACCAGTTCCATTGAGGGCGTTACCATTATAAGCATCGGCTTCCAGATATAGCCAGTTGGCGCGATCCTGGCCCCACAAATAGGCCAAATAACCCCCCGCGCCCGCTATCGGAGCACCGGCGGCGGCAAGCCCGCCCACCAGTAGATTACCACCCGGCTCACTATTCCCGACCGCATCACTCGCCATGAAGGGCGCGCCCCAGTTAGGCATGGAGTTGTAGATATCAGGCTCGGTCACGGAGTTGTTAAACGTCAAGCCGGTAATGACCAGATTCTGCCCATTTCTGCCCACCGCCCAAGGATGCGCCCAGCGCACGTCACTATCATCCACGACCATTTGGCCAGTACCGCTATCCCGGGTGACATGGAAGAAGGTGCCCACCTGCGGCGTGATCTCGCCAGCATAGAACAAGCTGACCGCTTGCGGGAATTCGATCCCACTGGGGGAACCACCACTCGCCTTAGCAGAATTTTTAACATCCATATAGTTTGCCTGGACGAATACCGAGAACTGTGACAGGCGCATCAACAGCAAGGCGGTATTCTTGCCCAGCTTGGCTTCGACTTTTTGCTGGCGCTGCACGTTGTAAGTGGTGTAACCGAGCAGCTTGAACATCCGCCCCATCGGGGTCAGCTGCGGGAATGCCGTGTGACAGGTCGCACACGACCAGCCGGTCTGCCGCGCGAACGACGGCATCGACATGGCGTTAATGGAATAGGCGCCACCGCCGACGATCAACGCCGATGACAACCCCAGCCTGATTGCTTTTCTAAGCTTCTGATTGACTTTCATCCTAACTACCTCCAAAGCATTGTGACAATATGGCTTTATGACAAAGGTTTCCGTTCGTTTTACTAATAAGCGCCACCAACTCATGTCAACGGCAAGACACAGGATTTAACATTTCCTGACGTCTGGTGAATCTTTATAGACCATAATCCTGACAAATGCCAGTACAACCCATAACCCAATCGAAGTTCAAACCCCGATCCACGTTCCGGTTAAGTCCGGTTAAGTGAAGTAAAGAGGATTTAATCCTGCTTTGCAAGACCTGATTGAATGTTTTATTGATCCATATCAATAAATGAGTAATATTTTTGTAATTATCCAGCTAGCCTGTTCCCCGCTCCAACTCCCATGGATTGGAGCGGGGCAGTATCCGGGTAATATAACGCCATGAAGAAAATCGACAGACAACGCTGCACTCCCGGCAGCGCCCGGATCCACCGCTGCACCAGCGCGATGACGGCTGATCTCTTCTTCGGGCTGCCTGAACCCCAACCCGCCATTTGGCTCACCGAGGGCGCGTGTCTGTTGCCGGGCCGGGCTGATCTGCTCGCGCCTGCACTGATTAACGCCATCAATGCGCTGACTACCCAGGCGCCGCTGCGATACATGACCGTCCCGGGTGGGCACGTCATGTCGGTAGCAATGAGCAACTGCGGTACGCTAGGCTGGGTCAGCGACCGGCGCGGTTATCGCTATAGCCCTATTGATCCCAAGAGTGGCCGCCCCTGGCCGCCGCTGCCCGCGGTATTGCTGCAATTGGCCACCCGGGCTGCCACCGCAGCGGGATTCCCCGGATTCCACCCTGATAGCTGCCTGATCAATGATTATGTGCCCGGCGCGCGCATGGGCCTGCACCAGGACCGCGACGAACGTGATCTGACAGCACCCATCGTTTCGGTGTCTCTGGGGCTGCCGGCGGTTTTTCTCTGGGGTGGAAGGCGGCGACTCGATCCTCGCCGGGCAATCGCATTACGCCACGGAGATATCGTGGTCTGGGGTGGATCCTCGCGGCTGAACTATCATGGCGTCGCCCCACTCAAACCGGGAGCGCATCCGTTGACCGGCGTGCATCGCTTTAATTTGACCTTCCGCCGGGGCGCTGAATGATCATAAAATCCCCTTAATACACGCCAGCTTGCTTGACGCCATCTGTCATGACGGGAATCATGGCGTATTTTCAGAATCCTTGAAGGGCAAAGCCAATGAAAAATCAATCTGTTCAGGTGGGTGTGGTTATGGGTTCAACCAGCGACTGGCCGGTGATGCAGCGCTCGGTAGAACAACTGAAAGCATTTGATATCCACTGTGAGGCACGTGTGATCTCCGCCCACCGTACCCCGGATCTATTGTTTGAATACGCTGAATCCGCAGTCTCTTGCGGGTTTGCCGCCATTATCGCCGGCGCCGGCGGCGCCGCGCACTTGCCGGGCATGTTAGCGGCCAAGACGCGCATCCCCGTATTGGGCGTGCCCATTCCAACCCGCCATCTCTACGGCCAGGATTCATTGCTGTCCATCGTGCAAATGCCAGCCGGCGTGCCGGTTGCCACTTTCGCCATCGGCGAGGCAGGCGCTGATAATGCCGCGCTGTTCGCCATCGCCTTGCTGGCTACCACCAATCCTGGGCTCGCCTGTCGTTTGGATGAATTTCGCGCCACCCAACGCCAGCGAGTGCTGGCCTCACGTCTCCCGCCTGAGGCATGAAAATTCTGCCTGGTGCAACGCTTGGCATATTGGGCGGCGGGCAGCTTGGGCGCCTGTTTATCCTCGCCGCACATGATCTTGGCTATCGGATCATCGTACTCGATCCCGATCCGGACAGCCCCGCGGGACGGGTAGCGGACGAACATCTCCACGCCGCTTACGACGATCCGTGGGCACTCAAGCACCTGGCGACGAACTGCGCGGCGATCACCACGGAATTCGAGAATATCCCCGTTGAAGCCCTGGAATATCTCGCTCACAGCCTCCCTGTTTATCCGCAACCCCAAGTAGTACGCATCACCCAGAACCGCATCACGGAAAAATGCTTTCTGCGCGAGCGCAATCTGCCAACTGTGACTTTCGTCTGCATCCACGAGGCCGCCGATTTGCTCCCCGCACTGGAGAGAATCGGCACACCTGCCATCTTAAAGCGCGCCGATTGTGGCTATGATGGCAAGGGACAACGGCCCATTAAGGCCATCGAGGATCTGTTACCGGCCTTTCACGCACTCGGTAACCATCCCTGCATCCTGGAGCAGCGGATCACGCTGAAACAAGAAATATCCGTCATCCTGGCCCGTGGCGCCGGGGGCGAGGCAGCGATCTTCCCGATCGCAGAAAACCGACACCACAACGGTATTCTGGACTGCTCCATCATCCCCGCACTGCTTTCCCCATCACTCGCCAGTGAAGCGGTGAATCTCGCTCTCAGAATAGCTCACGATCTTGCATATCGGGGGGTCATGGCAGTGGAATTCTTCATAACCACCGGCGGCGATCTGCTAGTCAATGAGATCGCCCCGCGGCCTCACAACAGCGGCCACTACACGGTGGACGCCTGCCCTGTCTCGCAATTCGAGCAGCAATTACGAGCGCTCTGCGGCCTGCCGCTTGGCGATACCCGCCTGCTCAGCCCGGTGGTCATGATCAATCTATTGGGCGACTTGTGGCACCAGGGCGAGCCGGACTGGACGCCGGTCTTCGCCTGCCCCGGCGCCAGATTACATTTATATGGTAAGCGTCTGGCCCGGCCTGGCCGCAAAATGGGCCATTTTTGCGTTCTCAACGAAGATCGGGCGACTGCCCTGACCCGTGCCCAAACGACTTTTGCCCGGTTAGCGAGTCAAACCCAGGCCATGGAATCATGATGAATCCACGCTCCCAATCGGCACTCCTGGCGCGCCTGCAACCCTTCGCCCGCCAACTGCACCCCGTGGAAACCCGCAAAAGATTGCGCTTCCTGGCCCGATCCCTGTTTTATGCCACGGTAACCCGTGATTTACTCGATTATCTGGAAGCCAATCCCCCCGTCGCCCGGATAGTCACCTTGCAACCCTGGCTATTTGAACGGCTGCACCGGCCTTATTTGCGTGCGCATCTCAATGCCCGCCAACGATTGGCGGTTATCCTTGCGCATTACGAGTGCTGTGATCGGCTCAACTGGGTGGCATTGTGTCTGAAAATAGCGCAAGCACCCATCGAGCTTGCCTGTATCCCGAATCGCCATGCGCACACCTACCACCTTCAGCTTACCTATGCGAACCGTTTTTCCAAGGAAGGGGAATGGACCGTACACCTGCTGGACGGGCAGCGCCGGGTTTACACTTTTTGCGTTAGCCTGCTTCAAGAGCAAGGCCAAAGGCTATTGTTCATCGGTTGCCTGCAAGGGCCAACCGGCGCGGATGGCCGCGATCTGGTACGCCGGATCACCCGGGATCTCTATGGTTACCGTCCCCGCGATCTGATGCTGGAAGCCGCTCGCGCTATCGGCGAGGCCGCAGGCGTGGCGTATCTTGGCCTGATCGCCACCGGGGATCACGTCTATCGCCATCCGCGCAGCCGGTTACGTAAACGCAATACGATGACGGCATGGACTTTCGATTACGATGCTTACGCTGCCGAACTGGGTGGAACAGCCGATGCTGCGGGCTACTGGCGCATCCCCCTGCGCAAGGATCATAAGCCGATCGAGGCGCTGCCTTCCCGGAAACGCTCAGCGGCCCGCCATCGGGAACGACTGCGCGATACGCTCATCACCCAAATCATCGCCACCCTCGCACAGTCGAATCCGCCAACCCCACCGGAAACGATTCATGCTGATCGACTGTGAACGCCTTAATGGGGATAAGATCAGGCGGTATCTGTGCACTGAGGGCCGCGAGATGTGCCGTGCCATCCATCGATTCGACACCCTCCCCTCGACCAGTCGCTGGCTGGCCGATGAGCTACTCATGGCGCGAGACGCACCAAGAGAGGTCTGCCTCGCCGAGCAGCAGACAGAAGGACGGGGTCGGCGTGGGCGGGCCTGGTTTTCACCACCTAATGGCAGCATCTACCTCTCTCTCGCCTGGCAAGGAGACGCCACCGATTGGTTCGCGCAACCGGTTACCCTGGCCTTTGGTATGGCCATCACAACCGCACTGGATGCACTCGGTATCCGGGGGATCGGGATCAAATGGCCCAATGATCTCTACGTCAGGGAATGTAAATTAGCCGGTATTCTCACCGAACACCTCCAGCGCCGGGGGCGGAGTTACTGGATCATCGGCTTGGGACTCAATCTCTGCTCCCACAACTTACCGGCAATGGGGCAGGTACCTGCCATCGGCATGGCTACACTGATTCCGGGAATACGCCAACAGCGCAATCGGCTGGTTGCCTCCCTGCTTGATGCCCTGCTGCGCACCTGTTTGCTGTTGGATCAGCGCCAGAGCGGGAAACTGATGGCAAGCTGGCCGGGGTACGATCTCACTTATCAGCGGATTCTACGCATTAAACGGAGCGGTGGGCACATTTTTGAAGGCGAGGGTGAGGGTATCGATGCCCACGGGCGCCTGCGAATCCGGCGCCCACAAGGTATCCTGACTCTGGAAAGCGGCGAAGTAAGCCTGCGCTTACAGCCAAAATCCAGTTGCGCTTATCTGCAGGAACCTCATCTTCCGAATCAGGTTGGACCTGATGATCCACCGCAACAAAAATGCCAGCCGCCCAACCTCCTTTGAGGGCAAATCCCTTGAATCGTCTGCCAAACCCCGGACTTTGATTATCATGAAATCCAGATGCAATCTCATCCCATGACGCTGGTTATTGATCTTGGCCATACCCGTTGCAAATGGGCCTGGTCGGCGCAACCAGGGCGGCTGCAACATCCCGGCAGCGCCACTCGATTAGAGCCTTTGCTGGAAACGCTCAGGCAGTCCCGCCGCCCGGGGCGGATATTGATTGCCGACGTGCGCGCAGACCTCATGGCTAAACGGCTGATCAAGGCTGTAGCTGATCTGGGCTGGCCCACTCCGCAGCGGGTGCAAACGCCCATTATCCCTTCCGGCTTGACCCTGGCATATCAGCAGCCAGCCACCCTCGGGGTGGACCGCTTCCTCAGCCTGCTCGCCATTGCCAGCGAGCGCCCAGGCGCCGCGATCATCGTGGATGCCGGGTCTGCCCTCACAATCGATGCTACCGACGCCCATCGGCGACATCTGGGAGGCGTCATCCTGCCCGGCTGGAAAACCCTCGCCGATGCCTTGCGTCACATCTCCAGCCGCCTGCCGGTGACCGTCACACCACCCCAACAGCAACCCCGGCCCTGGGGGAAAACCAGCGCGGAATGCGTGCGCAACGGTCAGCTCTATGCCTGGTCCGTGAGCGCCTTGCAGGTTGTTTCGGAAATGCGCAAGACACTGGGAAGTCAAACACCCGTTGTCACCACCGGCGGGGATGGTGCAGCACTCCTTCCCTCTATTCCCCCGCCTGCCGAGCTTGACGAAACCCTGGTGCTCCGTGGCCTGACCTGGCTGCAAGCGGATTAACATATCCAACCCGCATCTTTCCCTGATTGCTTTGCCAGTTGATCTTGCCTAGAATTCCTACTGTTGCTGGCGTAGCTCAGATGGTAGAGCGGCTGATTTGTAATCAGCAGGTCGCGGGTTCGACTCCTGTCGCCAGCTCCACAAAATCAATGACTCATCATATCGTCGAAAGAAAATCAAGCGAAGGAAAGGATGAAGTCTCAAGGCGGCATATAGATACGGCATTTATTGGCAGGTTGCCTTTAACCAATGTCCCCTGGCAGTATATTCGGTGGTTGAGTTGGGCCTTGAACTGACTATTTTCCCTTGTGCGCTGAAACGCCGTTTTACAGTTTTAACACTAAAATCATAGCGGGTTTGTGTCCCGGAGGAGTGACACATCATATGCCAGTGCATGACACCATCAATGGTGGTTTCATGCTTTTCACACTCACCCTTGCCGGATGGCAGAATAGCCCGGGTTTCCTTGTCGGGTTCAATACATTGCTGTAGATCTTTGGAAAAGGGTTCACTATAGCCCAGCACATGAATCATGCCGCTCGTGGCAATCGACCACAACCCCGGTTCGAGCCCAACCACACTCCGCATACTCATCTTTGGAGTTGCAGATGCAAGAGATGATATAGCCAGCAGAGTGGTAATGGACATTGCGTTAATGATCCGGTTGAGTAACTATTCAGCACCCTTGAGTAATACCGGTCACTATTCAGATTGCCCCTGAAATCCGTCAGTTCAAGACGGAAAATGTGAGTTTACCGGGGTAAATGATCATTTTTCAACGCAGAAATGGCATATTTCAGAGGTGAGCTGAATAGTGACCCGGTTGATATGCATCTTTTTACGCATCATATAGGTGACGTTAGTATCTACAAAAATTACTTTAGCATCAAGATATTGCAACACCACTGCTGCAGTTGGTTCCCACGGTTGACGACCCGATCGCGCTATACTTTACGGGCAACACCCCGACTCTGATACCTTCATTATGCGCTTGATCTGAAAGGTGGCTGCGCATCTGTGCTCTAATCCTCGCCTTGCATAATCCGCCACTCATGAGATCATGACCTGGTTGAAGAAAATCAATTGGCGGGAACTAATTATGAACAGGTTTGTTATCCTTGTCGCCACCACTATCGGCCTGCTTGCCCTTGGCGGTTGCGCCTTCAACCAGGGCATTGTTCTCAGCAATCCACCATCGCAAGCCAGCACGGCCTGGCTCAAAAGTCGCGCCTTTGGCGTTGGCAGGATTACTGTAGCTAAAGGTGCTCAACCCATCAATAATACAACCTACCACTGCCTGCCTGACCCGATGTATGCCGCCATGATGATATACAACCTCAAGCTGGCATTCAAACGGGCCGATCTGACAAAAGGGAAAGGACCCGTCGTACCAGTAGATTTTAAGATCACTCAGCGGGAATTCAAGAGCAACTTGTTTCAAGGTTTAAAACCTAGTAACCTCATCGGGACGCTGCAGTTTGCCAACGTATCCGTAGTCATGCGCCTCAATGGAACAAGGGGGGTTGGTTGGTTCAACCTGGGCCCTTACTGGACTCGGCAGCAACGTATTCTGCCAGCGATGGCGGCAGCAATTACTGCGGGAATCAAGTCTGTACAAAAGGGGGGCAGCTTTTATAAACCCCTTGATTTCTTCACCTCCCCAATAGTCGGTGGGTATTTTGGATACACCACGCTTACACGCCATATGGTCAATCTCCCCTATCCCATGACCGTAAAGGAATATGAACACATTACGGGTCAATCTGCCATACAGCTGGCAGCGATCTGCAAGGCGCATATCAACGGGACTTGACATACTTGGGCCATCGGAAAGGAGAGCGTTCAGAATTCTGTATCAGTGGAATCGGTTAAATTTCCAATGATGCCATCCCATCATAAAGGAGGCGTTAGCCCGCTATGGCATTGTTCCCGACCAGCTAACACGACATCAGGATCGCGGCTCCGATGATTGCGTGAGGCTTTTAAAGCGCATGATGGTGGGATGTCTGCAGTCACAGCCGATCTCTGGTGAGCCATGACAACCCCTTCAGCGAAAGTCAGTGCAAGGCTCAAAAGCCAACGATTCGTTAAGGGCCAGCCGACAGTCAAATTACCCCCGGTTAGCGCGGCCATCAACCCCATCCTCGCCAAGGGTGGGCAAGCTATTGGCCGATCACGTGAATTTCCTGGCGCTCACAGCAGCTGGGCATGCGGTAATAAGGTGTTACCTTAAAATTAACTATTCCTGTGAGGTTAGGTGTTTTCCCTGGGTATCCGGCAGGCTACGGGAAATTGTAGCCACACCCCGCTTTTTAGCTGATTTGTCCATTGGCTGGCTGACCCTGAGCTTGACTGATCATTACTCTGTAAACAGTCAACCTGTCAATGTAGTTGTGTTGTTGAGACTAAATTATATCCCAACCTATATAACAATATATTGTGTTTCCCTTTCTAAGATGCTGATCTGATAGAAATGGGTTAACTAAATTACTGACTCTTTTTAGATGGAGAATAAATTGATTGATACTCGCATGTGGCAGCTCTGCATTGAAAGGCTCCAGTCCGAATTGGACGAACAACAGATCAACACCTGGCTAAGACCTCTACAAGCATTAGAAGACGGGCATAGTCTTGAACTGTTAGCCCCTAATCGTTTTATACTGGAATGGGTTCATCAGAATTATATTTCAAAAATAGAAACTATTATCGATGAACTATATCCCAGACAAAACATCCAGGTAAAGCTTAGAATCGGGGTATTCGAAAAGACAAAAAATAGGAGCCAGCAATCACTTAGAGTTAAAAACCGTTACACTGAAACTGTTGCAGATTATGACAGTAAACTAAATCCAGATTTTACATTTGATAATTTTATTGAAGGGAACTCCAATCAACTGGCAAGGGCAGCATCGCTACAGGTAGCTCTGAATCCAGGTAAAGCTTACAATCCTCTTTTCATATATGGAGGAGTCGGTTTAGGTAAAACACATTTAATGCATGCAGTCGGAAACCAGATCATACAGTTAAATTCTGAAGCACGTGTGATCTACCTTCATTCTGAAGGTTTTGTAGCTAATATGATTAAGGCTCTCCAGCATAATACTATCACCAACTTTAAGAGATATTACCGAACAGCTGATGCCTTGCTTATCGATGATATTCAGTTTTTTGCTAGGAAGGATCGTTCACAGGAAGAATTCTTTCATACTTTTAATGCGTTGCTTGAAGGCCGCCATCAGGTGATATTGACTAGCGACAAATATCCAAAAGAGGTAAGTGGCCTGGAAGAACGGCTAAAATCGAGGTTTGGATGGGGATTAACAGTTGCGGTAGAACCACCCGAGCTGGAAACGAGAGTAGCTATCCTCCAGAAAAAAGCGAGTCAAGCAAATATAGAATTGCCAAACGATGTCGCTTTTTTTGTTGCAAAACGGATATGTTCTAATGTCAGGGAATTAGAGGGCGCTTTACGCCGTATCATCGCGACTGCGCAATTCAGTGGGCAAGAAATAACTGTAGAGTTTACAAAAATAGCACTACACGATCTACTCTCATTGCAAGATAAAATGGCCACTCTGGAAAACATTCAGAAAACTGTTGCTGAATATTACAAAATAAGGGTAGCAGATTTACTATCCAGCAGACGAAGCAGATCAATTACCAGGCCTAGACAATTGGCTATGTATCTAGCAAAAGAATTTACCAATCATAGTTTGCCAGAAATTGGGGACGCTTTCGGAGGGCGGGATCATACCACTGTTATCCATGCCTGTAAAAAAATCAGGGAACTCATCACTACTGATAATAGGATGAAAGAAGATCATAAAAATCTTGTTCGCCTTTTAAGTACATAATCAGACACGATCTAGAGCCTGCTCAGTCAGTCAGGATGCCGCGGGTTAGCATAAAATGCTGGTGGTGGTCGAAATGGATGTTCCGATAACAAAATAGTTTCTTCCCGACTTGCAATAGTGACCATAGAGTTGCGGTAACACCCTTTTTACCCGGCACAAAAAAGATCCTCAACAGGACGGCCAGGTTTATTACCAGAAAGATGTGGTTGATCCAGGTTACCGAGGGGTCAGCACGCTGGCCCTAATGCAGTTGAGGCGATAGCCGTGTCCTGACTGTTGCGCCTTTGATCGGGATGCATTGGCGGTAGTCTTCGCGGCGTTGTGTCTGCAACGCCTCGGCGCTTTCCGGTTCTCCCTCGCCCCGTAAATAGTGTCTCCTGACCACTTACGGGTAAACCCCATAACGTCTCTGATGGCTTCAACCCGGGATTCCAAATCCTTCCCTTCAGGAAAGGCATTCCCACGCAGATGGTCCATCCGCGCCTGACCCTCCTCGTACCCTGCAAACCAATGGGATGATAGAACGATTCAATGGCCGGATCCCTGATGCCCTGGTAACCACTCGCTTCGATTCATCCGCAAGCCTGGTTGCAACGCTTACGCGCTATGTACAGATTTACAACCAGTACATTCCACAGCAAGCACTGGGCCATATCGCACCTATTAAACCGCCATGACACTACGCAAGCCGGGTTATCAATCTATGGCAACGGACCATATTTTGGTCCCCATATTTTGCAAACATTTCTACACGAAAACCTGTTTCTCTATATCGTCTAGTGGACCCCAGGCAAACCTGGTGGCACTTTCCGGCACCACCAGGCACTGAAAACCAAGCAATATTCACTGAGTAAAACCCTGCTCACCGATGGATCATTGGTTTACCAGGAGCGAGAGTCTCTCCAGTGCAAGTCTGATGATGGGCCTTGCATATAGCCATGGAGAGTTGATAGACCACCATCGCATAGAGCGGGCTATAATTGTAACGCATGATGGCGTAAAAATTCTTGGCACCGACCCAATACTGTGGATGTTGTCGGCCTTCCAGGCGAATCAGACTGAATGAACCTGAAGACGCTGTCAGCCTGGTTCTGGGTTGTACATGCAGCGCAGCCAATTGAGCTGGCGTCAAACCTGGCCTGAATTTCGGCTTATCGGCTACCGGTGGAGTACCCTCAATAGTAGCCCGCATCGCTACCATGCCGCCACGCTGCCAGCCATGTCGGGCCAGATAATTGGCTACACTACCGATTGCATCATTAGTATTGCTCCATAAATCACGCCGCCCATTGTGGTCGAAATCTACCGCATAATGGCGGTAACTACCGGGCATAAACTGCCCCATTCCCATAGCTCCAGCATAAGAACCTTTCGGCAGGAGTGGATTAAAACCCTCGGCGCGGGCAAGCAATAGGAACTGAGTGAGCTGGCTACGAAAATAGTGGGCACGTGGCGGATAATCAAATCCCAAAGTTGCCAGGGCATCCATTACCTGCCAGTTCCCCATGCGCTCGCCATATAGAGTTTCTACGCCGATAATGGCGATAACGATTTGAGGCGGCACACCATATACCCGCTCGGCACGTTCCAGCGTTGCCCGATGAGCCTGCCAGAAGGCTACTCCGCCAGCGATCCGCGCCGGAGTCATGAAAATACTACGATAATGATACCAGGGTAGGGATTCTGCCGGGCGCTTGATAGCCTGAATAACCGCCGGCAAGGGCTTCACCTGACTGAAAATCTGAAGTAGCCGCGCGCGCTTGAAACCATCCTGTCGTACCAGCTGGCCGATATAGGCCTGCACTACTGGCCGCTCGACGAATGGCTGCACTAAAGTATTTACAGGTACCTGATTCTGGGCTACTACCCCGGCTGGAACAGCTAGTATGCATGCGGCAAGGAAGTACTGCAGAGTAAGAACAAAATGGTGGAAATTTTTCATATTCAATACGCTACTGGATGGTGATAAGAATGAATACTTGTAAGCACGGCGCATGTAGTAAATATGGACGATAGCGCCAGCCGTGCTGGGACAGCGTTGCCGTAACCTTTACAATTGTAAAGGTGTGACCAATATAAACCCTGCCCGATGCCGCCCATGACAGTGTTACCCTGATGCCAAACAGCCCACGAACACGCCGTTCCATTGCGGCAGGGGTAGTACCCCGGCTTTCTCTGGCAAGCCGGGGTAGCGAAAACGCCCATCTCGTAAATCAATCCTTACCAAAAGTGACGAATCGCCACTCACTCTGAAAACCCTAAATTAATTCCCATCGCCCTGGCGTTGGGAAGTTGTATCCTGATAACGTGTGGCACTGGCAGTAATTTCCATGCGTGCGGCATCAATATTCTCAATACCTTCCACCCTGACCCATTTCCCTACTTCAAGCATCTTGTATTGCTCAAAAAAGTGCTTGATCTGCCCAAGCAAAAACTCCGACAGTTCTGCTACCGTTTTAACATAATCATAACCGGGGTATAATTTATGTACTGGGATAGCGATAATTTTTGCATCCGGGCCTTTCTCATCGGTCATCTGTAACATACCCAGAGGACGGCAGCGAATGACGCAAGCGGGGACCAGGGGAATCGGCGTGACCACCAGAACATCCACCGGATCGCCATCCTCGGAAAGTGTTTGCGGGATAAAACCATAATTGCAGGGATAGACCATCGAAGTACTCATGAACCGATCCACCATCAATAATCCACTTTCTTTGTCCACCTCATATTTAACCGGGGGGGCAAGCGCGGGGATTTCGATCACGACATTGAAATCATCCGGCATGGATTTACCGGCAGGTACGTTTGCAAGACTCATTAAATTATCCTTTAGTTTTGTTAAACTCCAACCAGGATCGGTCGGAGTGGAATTTCAGCGACCAGGACAACCTGCAACCACGGGATACCCTGCCCATGCGGAAACAGTATACCGCGACCGCATCGTATTTTATCCCTCACCGCCTGACTGGCTCTCATCAAGCATACGAATGGGTGGCTACAAGGCCAGCAATCCACACTTTTAGGGTGTTTCCCACTTATTCCTGACCCATACCCCTTGAGCTGGGAAGCGCTATCAAGCAGGGTCATCTCTTCGAGAGCTTTACACGAAACACTTTCATCATCCTGATAGGCTGTTGAGCCGGGACCCAGCGGTTAAGCGCGACAAAGTCACTAGCTTTCCACTAGAAGCTCGCGGGAATGGCGGGTCGTTGTTTTATTCCTATACGATCTGCCTTTGTGAGAAGGTCCCGGGTTATTTGAGGCTGGAACGGAGCCACAACCCCCATGTCATGCGTACCGCAGCCTTGGCGCATCCAGTGCGATACCCTGCCTGCCATTACAGTATACTAGCAAGCACTATACTGATGATCAATCCTAGACCTTTCTAAGCACTTCAAACCCTCTTTGCATGATGTGATCATGCCCTATGAACTGGGATAAAAAAACCTGGGAGAAATATTCCATCAGGCTGCCACTGTGGTCAGTGGCATTTCTATATACTTTGAAGAGTGATCTTATAGAGAAGAATTGGTGTTCGAGAAAATCCTACAAATTGTTCATCATACCCCACCGCCATTTGATCTTTCGATATGGGATCGCGCGCAAGCCAAGCAAGCCGTACTTTTCAGCCTCCCGCAAGCCAAGTGCAAAAAATTATGGTGTCTAGCTCATGAGTTTCTGCGTACCCGCACCATCATGACCGTAGATGATCTCAAACTGAATGCGGATCAACGACTGCGGATCGCCCTGCTAGCCACACTACCGATCCTGGAGCTTAGTCTTAACTGGTATCATGGTCTGCACGAAGTTGTGATCTACCCCGGCGCCTTTGCGAGCACCGATTCCTGGATGGATGAAACTGGTGTGATGCATACCCAGCGGCGAGCACTGAGCGGGGAAGCCTGGGATCAGGGATTGATGATGCTCTCCTGGGAGGATATCGAACATTCCACACCGCTGGATGGACACCAGGTCGTGATTCACGAGTGTGCCCACTGGCTGGATCTGCAAAACGGCATAGCCAATGGTTTCCCACCACTCCACCCCGGCATGCCAATCCCTGAATGGACGGAAACCTTTACCGCTGCCTACCAGGCTTTTTCCAACCATCCCTGGCATTATCACGCTCTTTACCCTTATGCTGCGGAATCTCCAGCGGAATTTTTTGCTGTTGCCAGCGAATCCTTCTTCGAGACTCCCCGCCAACTCGCGCACGAATGGCCACACATGTATCATTTGTTGGTCGATTTCTACAAACAGGACCCACGCCACCGCCGCGACTTACCTGCTCATGAATCATGAATATATCGACTGACGCCGAGCTGATCCGGTTCACCAACGCACGGGGACAAGCTCTTGCCGGTAAACTGCACATGCCCGCCGGCCTACCCCGCGCCATTGCGGTCTACACACCCTGCTTTACCTGCACCAAGGATATTCCAGTCGCCGTGCGCATGGCTCATCATCTCGTTGCCGAAGGTATTGCCGTCTTGCGCTTCGATCCCACCGGACTTGGCGACAGTGAAGGAAATTTCACCACTACCGATATCAATGGAGAAATTGATGACGTGCGCCACGCCGCAACGTGGCTGCGCACACAAATATCGGCCCCCCTACTACTGCTCGGCCATAGTATGGGTGGGGCGGTTTCTCTTGCCGCTGCAGGCGATCTATCCGCTGTGTGCGCAGTTGTCACCCTGGGAGCACCAGCCAACCACGGCCATCTGCTCAAGCGGTTGAATGATCATGCTGAACAGCGCTTCCCAGATGGTTCCCTGGCGATTCATATCGGTGGCAAACCCTATCGCTTCGGGCGCAACCTTCTGCGCGACTTGAGTCGTAAGAACCCCGTCGAGGCAGCACGCCGACTCACGTGTGCTACGCTGTTTCTACATGCACCAGAAGATGCGATCGTTCCCTATGTGCACGCACTTGAACTGTTTTCCGCAGCTTCGGAGCCCAAGGCTTTCGCCAGTCTGGATGGTGCTGATCATCTGCTCAGGCGCGAGACCGATGTGCAATATTGCGCACACCTGATCGCGAGCTGGTCAGCACGCTTTCTCGATATTCCGGAAGATTCACAACCTACCTAGGAATGAATTCATGATCGACCCCCGCATCCTCGATGCTTTCGCTACCCACTATGAACGAGCGCTGGCCTCCAGTGAGCCGATTCCCAACGCCATCATTCTGGCTACGGTGGATAAAAGCAACCGTCCACATAGCCGGGTCGTTCTGCTCAAGGAATACGATGCTGCAGGCTTTATCTTCTATACCAATTACAATAGCGCCAAAGGCCATGAAATAGCCCTTAACACAGCAGTTTCACTTTGTTTTCATTGGCCTACACTGGGCGAAGGAGGAGGGATCCAAATCCGGATTGAAGGTTTTTCCGAAAAGGTTCCTGCTGCAATGTCCGATGCCTATTTCGCTACCCGACCGCGCCTGAGCCAGGTCGGCGCATGGGCCTCCCTGCAATCCCAAACACTACCCTCACGGGAAACGTTTGAACAGCACTTCATGCGCTATGAACGCGAGTTCATAGACCAGGAAATTCCCCGGCCGCCGCACTGGGGTGGTTACCGTGTACGCCCCGACCGGATTGAATTCTGGTATGGCGCGAACTATCGCCTGCACGAGCGCATTCTTTGGGAAAAACAGAAAACCGGATGGACATCACGGTTACTGTATCCGTAATTCATCGCCACAAATCAAGCTGGATATGAATCCGGTAAGCCAGCAGAACTGCATAGGAAGTCCAGTATCCCCCCCATCAAGGAATGCATGGCATCATATTGCCCCGGAGATACGGAAAGGATCTTAGATAGACTTTGCACATGAGCCGTTGGAATCCATTCATCCTGCCCCTGTACCACCATATCCTGCACCGATTCTGGCGTAGTTTCCAGATGAAACTGCACTCCCATCACCCGCTCACCCAATAGAAAGGCCTGATTCCGCGTTATTGCACTACAGGCCAACCGACGCGCCCCCGGCGGCAGGTCAAAAGTATCGCCATGCCAATGAAACGCCCTAAAAACGGTGGGGAAAGCGAAATCAGTCGGCTTAATGGCAGGCAAGCCCTGCACCTCGAACCAGCCGATTTCTTTCTCTGCATTCGAATATACCGGGGAACCCAGGGCTGCCGCGATCAGTTGGGCGCCCAAACAAATCCCTAGTACCGCCTTGCCTTTGTCTATATGCTGATAGATAAAATTCTTCTCATCGACCAACCAAGGGAATGTTCGCTCATCGCCCACACTCATCGGCCCACCCATGACGATTAACAGATCGACACTATCGGGATCAGGCAATGGCTCGCCAGCATAAAAATGCGTACTATAGACTTCACATGCAGCCACCTCGAACCACGCCATGATGTTTCCTAGCCCTTCATAGGGGACATGCTGAAAATAATGTGCTCTCATCGATATATACCCCTTATGACTATCAGTTTATCCTTGTTGGCCATCGGTTCTTGGGCAGGGAACCAATCGTCCTTATGACAGTATGCCTCTGACTATAAAATCTGCTCCCAACGGTTACTCGAATAGTCGATTCATTCAACCTTCTACTGACCCTAAAATAATACCTGAGACAGCTATCACTAAAATAGGTTTTCTTCATCAGAACATACGGTAGCACTGGCCGATCTGATGTCTACTTACGCTCTTGGTCCCATGGGTGGAGGCGACCACTCCCTGATTCGGTTAAAAGCGGCCGACATCGGAACTTGCGCAAACCAATTACATGGATAAACAAGCAGCAGGGTTGGTGAACTGCTGCGAAGGATTTTTGGCCTTCATGGCCGTATCGTTATTGAATATTCATGGCATATTCGTGATTAAAAACGCTATAGGCCGGAGATTACGACGCGTATGCTGGTGCAGGTCAAAAATTGCTCATGCGCACGATTGTGGCAGACTCACCCTGGAAGGGTCAGGAGGTA
The DNA here is from genome assembly GCA_964620825.1 of uncultured Ectothiorhodospiraceae bacterium. GTDB lineage: Bacteria > Pseudomonadota > Gammaproteobacteria > DSM-5130 > Acidihalobacteraceae > Acidihalobacter_A. The sequence continues at coordinate 2,407 of CAZUKD010000002.1, read as the reverse complement.
ACCCCGGCCATAGTATTCTACTGCCACTTAGAATTCGCGCCACATAGCCTGAACCTGGAAACGAGATGCGCCTTGTTCTAGGGAAAGGTTAAACTACACTCACTTCTCATAACTTTCTGCCGGGGGAAAAGGACCAATCGGGGATGGGATCATTCCAAGCCACCTGGACCACATTTTATTCCAAAATTATTTTCTTCCCTATTTACGCTCGGTATAATCAGATTCATCAGGCTTGTTGTCGGCAACTGTAGTCCGTACAATCGTTCGCTACTCATGAGTCAAACCCATCCCATCGATGCGCCGCTGGACCCGGGCACCTGGCCCATGTGGCTGATCTTTGGCCTGTTTCGGCTAGCCGTACTTTTGCCCCTGCCCCCGCAAAAAACTCTGGGCCGGGGGATTGGGCGGCTGTTTCGGCTTTTAGGGCGTCGTCGTGCCCGGATCGTCCGGATCAATATAGATTTGTGTTTTCCTAAACTTTCCCCACACCAGCGTAATGATCTCGTGCGAGCACATTTCGAGGCTTTCGGAATCGGCTTGCTCGAGTTGGCATTCGGCTGGTGGGCGTCGTCGCAGCGTGTCCAAACCCTGGTCGAGTTACATGGAATCGAGCATCTGCGGCAGGCCTATGCGCAGAGTCGCGGTGTGATTTTGCTATCAGCGCATTTCACCACTCTGGAAATTGGTGGGCGTTTTCTGGCCGAAGCGGCCCCGGATCTCCCTTTGAAGGCATTCTACCGACCTAGCGACAATCCGGTACTCGAATATCTGATGCGCAAAAACCGGCACGCACGCTTTGGTGAGCCGATTCCCCGTGACGACATGCGCGGCCTGCTACGTGCCCTGCGCCACGGAGAAATCATCTGGTACGCATCAGATCAGAATTTTGGTCATAAAGGCGGGGTATTTGCACCATTTTTTGACATTCCCGCAGCAACTAACACCGTTACCAGTCGCCTTGCTGCCGGGGGCGCAATAGTTGTTCCGTTTTTTACTTACCGCCTCCCGAATGGTCGCTACATGCAAATCATCGAACCTGCCCTGGATCACTTCCCCAGCGGGGATCCGGTCACCGACGCTACCCGCATCAATGCACTGATCACTAAGTGGGTGCATAGGGCACCGGAGCAATATTTCTGGGCCCACCGCCGATTTAAGGATCGCCCTGGTGATGAACCACGTTTTTATTAATGAATATTCTGGTAATTAAATTTCGTAATATCGGTGATGTACTATTAACCACCCCATTGATCTCAGCCTTGCACGACTCCGGCCATCGCGTCAGTGTCCTGGTGAAGAGTGGGACTGAGGCCCTGCTTGCCGAGCATCCGCATATCCATGAATTACTAATCTACCCACTGCGTGTCTGTGGCGAGAAACGTTTTGCTTACCTGATCCGTGAACTTAAGTTTTTTCACCGCCTGCGCACACTACGTTTTGATCTGGCCATCAACACGACCGAAGGTGATCGCGGCATGATCGTCGCCTTCCTGAGTGGAGCCAAGCGGCGGCGCGCTCCCTTTCGTCCCGGACACGATCCGCGTATACGGCGCTTATTACTCACTCAGGCTCGACTGCCGGCATCCGGGAGACGCCATACCGTCTTGCGTAACCTGGATCTGGGTCGCCCAGAAGCGGGAGATCACCCGATTCAGGTTAGCTTGCAGCTTAATCCGGCCGATAAAATTGATGTTCGTCACCTACTAGCTGAACAAGGTTATGATCCAAACCGGCCCCTAGTGCACATTCACCCTACATCGCGGTGGTTTTTTAAATGCTGGACGGATACGGGCATGGCGGCGGTAATCGACCACCTCCAGGATAGAGGTGTGCAAGTTGCCCTGAGTGTCGGTCCTGATGAACGGGAGCGCCAGCGGCTCGATGTGATTATCGGGCAATGCCGACATCATCCCATTGATCTCGGTGGCCGCCTCACGCTTAAACAAACCGCCGCCTTGAGTGATATCGCCGACCTCTTTTTCGGGGTCGATACCGCCCCTATGCATATGGCAGCAGCGGTCGGCACCCCTGTAATCGCTCTATTCGGGCCATCAGGTGCCTTTGACTGGGGGCCCTGGCCAAATGGCTGGCAAAGCCCGGACAACCCCTATCCGGTTCGCCACGGAATCCAGTCTGTCGGTATCCACCAGGTGATTCAGCAGAGCTGGGCCTGCACGCCCTGCGGGCAGGCCGGCTGCGGGAACAGTAAACGTTCGGAATGCCTGGAACAACTACCGATTGAAACTATCTTGTTCCATCTAGATCAAGCCCTCACCCGTCTGCAGGAGAAAAATGAAAATACTGTAGGTGAATAAGACCTTGGGCAGGCTCGGTTATCGGGTAAATACACTATTACTCAGCTTTCACTCTGAAGGTATACTCCAAGCGGATAACCCAAGCCTTAGGA
>CAZUKD010000001.1:74334-75089 GCA_964620825.1 uncultured Ectothiorhodospiraceae bacterium | reverse complement strand
TCTGCACCTTTTGGACAGGATATGGGAGCGCCATGGTTTGGAGCAGAAGTATGCCTTGGCATGAAGAACATCGGCAAGCCGTGTACGGGACAATGAAGCAGGAGCGGATTGGACGCACGCAGTGCGCCCGACAGGGTGAGGGGCATGGATGCCCCGAATCAAAACCGTATGCACGGTTTGATGAGGGAGGATTGGTAAGGGTATCTATGGATCGGCTAGTGAGGCACCGTCAAACGAAAGGGGCGGAAACAGACAGATCGATTCCTAACGATGCCGGAGCCTGTCCTCTACTCTACCCTTTATTTCCTTGATCGTATCGCTGGGGCTTAACTTAGTGCCATTCATTTCTGAAATAGAGTTGGCACTGTGAAACACCAGGTTGGACAATAGCTCCCATCTGATCCCCTCCAACCTTTCTCCGTTTTTTCAAATGTGACTACTCCGTGCTGTTTGATCTTTTCACCTTTGTAATGCACTTCGTTACGCATGTTCATGTTATCGCAGTCCCACCCCGCCCATGTTTTTGAGACACATTGAACATTTTGGCCATTCGGATACTCAATTTCCATCTTATAATAAAGAAGATAGTATCTAATCCCCGCCTTGTCTCCAGACTGACCATTAACTTTCCGAAAATATATAATTCGCACCGTTCCATCTTTCAGAACCTTCCCTAGTTAGTTCTCGAGTACGGTTCTTGCGTTTGCTTCCGTTGGCACCGAGCTGCCTGAACATGCTGTGATCACAACGGATAG
>CAZUKD010000001.1:0-74234 GCA_964620825.1 uncultured Ectothiorhodospiraceae bacterium | reverse complement strand
AACGACGGGTAGAACGACGGGTAGAACGACGGGTAGAACGACGGGTAGAACGACGGGTAGAACGACGACTGTAAGAAGATATGCTGCTCGTTGTGGTTTCATATCAACTCCTCATTTGTGGCCTTTGGCCCCGTCGCAGTAAGAACGCCGGTTACCCGGTGCCCCCCTGCAGCGTAAGGAATGGGGTTCAGATCTTATCTTATAACATACCTGTAACTGACGCAGACTACTCATAAATTGTGCGTGCAAAAGGGAATGCTACCCTTTTGCATCATTCTCGCAGAATAATATTGCAGGTATACCCCTCAACTTCCTATAAAGGGTAGCGTCCCGAATGGTACTTACTTAATGGAATAGTTTCATATAATCAAATGGTTACCAAATGATTTTTAGCTGGCTCACTACCGGTCTGTTTATGCAAAGTATGAATGTGAAGGCGGGGAAAATACACTGAACCTGATAGTATTGGATGCCATACTAACCGATTGAGATATAGAGCCATTTCTCATTAAGTAAGCGCCATTCGGTAGCGTCCCCTTTTGTTCCTGCGCGGGAATTTGTCGGTCCGTCAGCGGGTCGATGATCGCGTCTCGACCTGCCGTAGATTCCTCAATTACTTCTCGGCGCAGAGCGCCGGCGGATAGGTGACCCCGCTCCGCGGTGTCACGCTTCCTTGGAAAAGGGTAGCGTCCCCTCTCACCCGAAATTGCAGAATATTATGGCCTGTGCCTTGCGATACGAGAGAAGATGTTACAATGTGAGTATCCATTGCTACGGCTCTCGTGATCCGCCAATTTATTATGCATGAGCATTGAATGAAGTGCCGGTCGATGCACGCTGCGTCTCCGCAACCCACCGGGATCCGACCCCGAGGCCCAGGGGTGACCGTCCGCGCCGACGGCAACCGAGGCTTGCAAAGTCCGTCCAACTTTTTCACGCGCGCCGGCCCGGCTCCGGCAATACTTTAGCACGCTTTTTGCTGCCTATTAGGGTGGCCACACGGCCTGACTTGCAAGTTGGATTTTTTATTCGGGGGTTTACAAACCATGAAACGTAATAAACGCGGGTTTACCCTCATCAAATTGATGATCGTGGTGGCCATCATCGCCATCCTGGCGGCCATTGCCATTCCCCTCTACCTAAAGTGGACCCCGGATTCTGGACAGTCATTTAAGCTGTCATCCAGTATGAGGGTAAACGATATGAATGAAGGAAGGAAACGCAAGGTTTACAGTCCGGAGTTCAAGGCGAAGGTGGGACTGGAAGCGCTCAAGGGCGTGAAGACAATCAACGAGATTGGTCAGGCGTATGGGGTTCACCCCGTGCAGGTGGGTCAGTGGAAGAAAGCGATTCAGGAGCAGGCGAAGGGTCTGTTTGAGGGTAAACGAGGCCCCGGGCCTGCTGCCGAACACCCACAGCCAGAGAAGCTGTTTAGTGAGATTGGCAAGCTAAAGATGGAACTGGACTGGTTGAAAAAAGTCCGGGATCAGCCTGCCATGAAGCACCGGTTGTGGATTGAGCGGGAACATGAGATTCCGCTGGTTCGCCAATGCGCATTAACCGGGGTGGCGCGTTCAACGCGCTACGCACAACGTCAGTCAGTCGCTGTGGATGAAACGGATCTCTTGCTGTGTCGACTGATCGATGAAGCGTATACCCGAGCCCCTTCTATGGCGGTCAGCGGATGGTCGTCTTCCTGATGCGCGAGGGGTTTGCTGTCAACCGCAAACGGGTGCAGCGACTGATGCGTTGCATGGGTTTGGCCGGGATGGTGTCTGGCCCCAACACCCGCCTCCATCCACAGAACAAGGTCTACCCCTATCTGCTGCGTGGCGTTGTAGTGACGCGCCCCAATCCGATATGGAGCTCAGACATCACCACTATTCGATTGGCGCATGGGTTTGCCTATCGGGTCGCCATCATCGACTGGGCGAGGCGCAAGGTATTGAGCTGGCGGCTCAGTAACAGTCTGGATGCCCGCTTCTGCGTGGATTGCCTGGAAGAGGCGCTGGGGCACTACGAAAGGCCGGAGACCTTTAATACCGATCAGGGTATCCAGTTCACCCGCACGATGTTTATCGATGTGCTCAAGCGCGAGGAGATCAAAATCAGTAGGGATGGTAGAGGCCGGGCGCTGGACAATATCTTCGTCGAAAAGCTCTGGCGTAGTATTAAATATGAGGATATTGACCTCAAGGGCTATGCCCACAGGGGAGAGTGACTGGTTGGACTGTCAGAATATTTTACCTTCTACAACGGTGAACGCCCCCATCAATCACTTTCCAACCAAACCCCAGGTCGAGTCTACGAAAGTGCTCAAGGCGGTGGGGCGATGATTGTGGGCAAGTTCAGCAAGAAGGCGTTAACGCCAGAGGCAATGACAGAATCGGGGCAGCGCCATAGAGCTGTATGTGAAGTGGAAAGTACAATTTAAACTCGGGTGGTTTTGTCTTGACTATGGGGGCTACTTTATTCTGTTTCATAAGCGCGGGCCGGCACGAAGGGTCTTCTGCCCTATCGATGGACGCATCAATCTCATCCACACGGGAAATCGGTGGCGGGAGTTAATTATGAACCTCGTGGAATCAGGAGAGATTTTTGCCTAAGGCGTGGCCTTTCAGCGCAATCTGTTCAAGAGTCCAGGGCTATCCAATCCTGACACCTATGCCACTATGTAGTGGCGTTTTTGTCTATCAGACATCAATGTGATTAGCTATTTATGGCTCTAGCTATGGAACTTGAGGGTAAGGTGCTCTCTAACCGCAAGATTCAACATAACAGTATGCATCCACGCGCGCCGGAGGGATATTAAGTAGGACGAAGCTGTGATGGCAGGGGACAAAGTCTAGCGGCAGGTGGGGGCAGGCGCTACGGAAATGGTAGGTAAATTGCACGAACACGGTGCTTTGCCCGGCAACCTTGCGCAGCTCGCCGAAGATTGCCTGTACCGTGGATCTGGGCAGGCTGCGCAGTGGCAGGCTGGAGACGATGGCACGGCTTGATCAGGCGCGAGAGGTGTCGAGCGTCGCCTTCGATCACGTGCACACCGGGGAACCGCTGTCGCAGCTGGAGGGTGAGGCGAGGCGAGTACTCGATTGCCCGGATGTGCTCCGCGGGGATGCCGCGGGTCAGTAGCGCGGCGGTGATGGAGCCCAGCCCAGGCCCTAGCTCGACCACGATACCGCTGCCCTCGGGCACCTGACTGGCCATGCGTCCCGCCAGCGCGTGCGAACTGGGGAAGAGTGCGCCCATCTGTCGTGGATGGGAGATGAATTCGCGTGCGAAAGGCCAGAGCCCCTGGCTTTGGATCATGTGCTCGCTTGCCTCATTAGTTGTGTGTGTCATTTTTAGGTAACGGTTCCCGATCTTCAGGATGCATGTGTAACGGGAGATGATAGGCCTATTGAATTTTTATTATCAGGATAGCGGATCCTCCGGATTAGCACGCAAGACGCGACTGAAGATAACGGGTACAGCGACCAGCACCGGGGGCATCTGCACGACCAGTCCGGCAATGATGGCCACCGCGAGCGGTTGCTGCATGGCTGAGCCCTGGCCAGTGCCCAGGCCCAATGGCATCAGCGCGAGTATCGCGGCGAGCGTGGTCATTGCGATAGGGCGCAGTCGGTTGACACCCACCTCGATCAGCGCCTCACCGGATGGTAGGCTGGCGCTGAGCAGCACCAGTTCAGAGAAATAGAAGATGGCAATCTCGGTGACGATGCCGAGGATCATGGTCATGCCCATCAGCGCGGTAATATTCAGGGTCTGCCCGCCGATCCAGAGTCCAATGAAGACTCCGGAGACGGCAAGCAGGGGTGTGCTGATGATCGCCAGTGCGACACGGAAGCTCTCATACTGGAACAGTAGCGCGAGGAACAACAGGGCTGCCGCAGCCACGAACACGATGATCAGGGCGTGGAAGGCAATTTGCTGCTGCTTGTACAGCCCTCCCAGGGTGTAATACACGTTCTTGGGTAGCAACCCCGGCGTGGACAGGGCTTGGCGCACCTGCGTAATAACACCACTGTAGCCACGTCCATCAATGCGCGCGGAGACCGCGACCACGGGCTTGAGGTTGTAGCGCGTGATCTCGGGCACGCCGGTGACTTGCTGAATATTGGCGATGCGTGAGAGAGGCACCAGATGCCCGTTGGGGGCGCGCAGCAGCAGGTGCTCGATGCGGTACCGATTCTGGCACAGGCTCTGGGCGGTCCATATGCGCACGCCGATGATCTGCTGACCCTGCTGGATGTGCGTGGTCACCACCCCGCTCAAGTAGGCGTTGAGCTGGGCGGTGACTGCGTCCGGAGTTAGTCCATCCAGCGCAGCCTTGATGCGGTCGACGTGGATATTCAGCGCATCGCCGGCGATGACCAGCCCATCTTGCACCTCCTTGAGACCGTGGATCTTCCCGATCCGCGCCGCGACTTTGGGCGCGAGTTTGACAAGTTGACTCCAGTCATCCCCGAACAGGCGGATGACCACCGGGCGCGGTGAGTCGGTCAGGTCACCAATCAGATCCTGCATCGGCTGATTCATGTCCTGTACAGTCAGGCCTGGTATATCATCGTGAATGCGCTGTGCGATACGGCCCATGACCTCCTGCTGGCCGCGTGCACTCTTGAGGTGCACGAAGAAGTCGCCCTGGTTGGCCTCGGTGACGCCACCACCGAGCTGGGTGCCGGTGCGCCACGACCAATTATCAACTTTAGGGGTGGTGCGTAGAATATGCGCAACCTGATCGAGCAGCCGGTCGGTTTCCACCAGCGAGGTGCCGGGTGGTGTCTGATAGCCCAACACGAAGCCGCCCTCATTCATCCGTGGCATGAAGCCCGACGGCACCCGTTCGAAAGCCAGCGCTCCCGCGACCAACAGGGGGATCAGTCCGGCTAACAGCCATATGGGGTGGTGCATCAGATGCCACATCAGGTGACGGTAGCCCTGTTGAGTGGCGCGGGTGATACGCCCGCCAGCCTCATGTTTGGCATCATTGGGGCCCAGTAGTCGGGCGGCAATCAGCGGCAGGGCCAGCCAGGCGAACAGGAAGGAGATGATCAACGAAGTTGCCATAGTCAGCGTCAGGGCCTTGAAAAAGGCACCGGTAACCCCTGAGAGGAATGCCAGCGGCACGAAGATGATTACCGTGGCGGTGCTTGAGCCGGCCAGCGGCTGAGTGAACTCGCGCGCGGCGTCAAGCACTGTGCGTGAACCGTGGCCTTGTTGGATCAGGCGCCGGACGATCTGTTCTAGCATTACGATCACGTCGTCGATGATCAGACCCACGGCAGCGGCCATCCCACCAAGGGTCATGATGTTAAAGCTCATACCGAGGGTGTAGAGCAGCGCGCTGGTGGCGGCGAGCACACCGGGGACCACGAGCAGAGCAATCAGAGTCAGCTTCCAGTTGCGCAGGAAGATAAACAGTACCAGGGTCGCGAACAGTACACCAATGATGATGGCGTTGCGCACCGAGTCGGCGGAATCGAGGATCAGTCCGCTCTGGTTGTACCACTGATGAATGTGCAGTGCGGCGGGCAAGCGGCCTTCAATGGACTGAAGGCGTACCTGGATAGCGCGATCTATGGCCACGGTATTGCCGCCGAGTTGCTGATAGACCGTGACCAGCACGGCCCGATGACCGTCGGCGGTGACGGTGATCCACTGCGGACGCGTCGCGAGGCGCACGGTGGCAGCATCGCTCAGTGTGATAACGCCGTCTTTGCCAGTGCGCAGTACAGTGTGACGGATCTCAGCTAGGTCCTTGAAGCGGGTGTCCGAGAGCAGCAGGAACAGCTTGTCGCGCGCTTGCAAGCGACCCCGACCGCGCGATAATGTTGGCGGCGGTGAGCGCCTGTTCGACGTCTGTCATTGACAGATCCAGCGTCGCCAGCCGCACCGGGTCCACGGTGACGCGATACTCGGCGATCTGTCCGCCCATCACGCCGATGCGGCGTACACCAGGAACACTGGAGAGTAGCGGCACAAGCTGGTAGCGTGCGATGTTACGCAGCTCGACTTGGCCCAAGCGCTGGGAGGTCAGGCTGTAAGCGAGCACCGGGAATTTGGTCGGGTCCATGCGCTGGACCTTGAAGCTGGTACCGGCGGGCAGGTGAGGTAGGACCTGATTTAGTACTGCTTCGACTTGCAGCACCGCGCGTGGAATATCGGTGCCCCAATTGAAGCGTACGTCGACATCGGCTGAACCGCGGCTAGTGGTCGAGCTGATTGCGGTGACCTTGGGTACCCCACGAAGGGCTTGCTCGACGACGCGCGTGACCTCGAGTTCCATCTGGCTGGCTGGCCGATCGTCGGCGTCGAGGTAGACCACCACGCGCGGGAATGAGATGACGGGGAACAGCGAAACCGGCATGCGCAGCGCCGAATAAATGCCGCCGAGGACTGGAGGCGCCATCAGGAACAGCACCGAGTGGCGGTGGGCCTGCAACCAGTCAACAAAGCTGCGGTCGTGTGCGCTCGGCTGCCCGGTGGTGAGGTGCACGGACATGCCGTTATCGGGTTCGTAGTTGCCGACGGTGACGACCGTCTGGCCGGGGTGCAGTCCCGTACCGTGCACGGCGATGCGCCCGTTCTGGATCAGACCGGTGGTCACGTCGATACGCTGGGCTCGATGGTCGGCGGCGACCGCAAACAGATAGGCACCGCGAGCGTCGTGCAGCACGGCTGATTGCGGCACGGTCAGCGCCGGGTACTGCGCGAGCGTGATGTGTCCACGCATCCACATTCCTAGAATCAGCCCGCGAGTGGCGGTGCCAGACAGCGTGGCGATAGCGTTGACCAGGTGGGTTGCCGGATTGATAATGGCGTGGATCTGGCTCAGATGTGCCTGCAGCGGCGGGGTGGCACCGAATACGGGCTGTAGCACCCGGGCATGCCCGGGTGCAAACGATGACATCCTCCGGCTTGATGCCTAGGGTGATCCAGAGGCGGTCGCGCGCGCTTAACGTGAGCAGGGTGGTGCTGGCCTGGACACGATCACCAACGTCGACATTGATCTGCGTGACAATTGCAGCCTGCGGGGCGCGGATGACCTGTTCGGTGTGGTTGGTGCCGAGCCGTCGCTGGGTCCGTATGGCGCTACGTGCATTGGAGAGCTGTTGCTCGGCCTTGGCTAAGTCGGCGCGCGTGGCCAATTGTTCGGAGAACAGGCCTTTGACCTGGACTAGGTTCCTGTGGGCATAGGCGACTTGCGCCCGGGCCTGTTCGTAGGCCAAACGCGCGGTGGGGTCGACGGTGATCTGCAGCAGGGTTTGACCTGCGGTGACCTGCTGGCCGAGACCTACATGCAGCTGGGTAACCTGCCCGCCGTGCGTCACGCTGATGTTGATTACGCGCTCGGGGTCGGGGACGACCTGACCGTAGACAATGAGGTTATCACTAACCGATTGGCTGTGCACATGGCCAGTCTTGATCAACACGCTTGGAGAGTGAGTACTGGCAGGGTGGGTGTCTGCATTGGCCCAGTCAAGGACCGGTGATCCGCACAGCGTGAGGCCAGCGAGCAGGGCGATGTTGCGCAACGCTTTCGATTTCATGGGTGCGTGCCCGGTGTGTGCGCCGTGCCGGCAGGGATGCGCCCGAGCAGGGTATTGAGGGCGATTTCAGCCTCCATGCGCTGTTGATTCAGCCGGACGGCCCCCAGCTCGCTGGCGATCAGGCTGGACTGGACGGAGATATAGATCGCACCACCGAGGTTGCCGGCGGCGAAGGCGCGACTGGCGTTGGCCGCCAGTCGGCGCAGCTCGGGTAGGTGGCCCACAAGGGTTCGCTGCATGACCGATACGGTGTGCAGCTGCGTGATCATGGCGCGCGCCGCGCTCGTTGCCTCATCAAGGCGGGCCCGATACTGGGCACCCAGCAGCTGACGCGTGGCGTGGGTGATGGCGATTTGGCCACGATTACCGTTGAAGAACGGTAGGCTCAGCGTGATATCGACACCGGTGGTTTTAATACCGGAAGTATCGGAGGCACGGGTGATGCCAATGCTGAGTGTGGGAAACTGGCCCAGAATGGCGGCCCGATAGCGGTCGTCTGCACTGCGGTAGCCAGCCTGCAGTGCGAGCAGGTCGGGCCGATGTAGCGGAAGCGTACGCAGGGCGGAGTTGACCGCACGCATGGTCGGGGTGGGGGCCGGATACGGGGTGTCGAGGTGCCAGGCGGCGCCCGCGCGCAGGCCCAGCATGATGTTGAGCGCGCTGCGCACAGTGTTCACGGATTCACGTACCTGCGCGAGCTGCGATTCGGTGTTAGTCAGGGTGACCAGATAGGCAGCGGTCGTGCTCAGGGTGACGTCGCCATGCTTGAGTGCGCGCTCCACACGATGCTGGCGTTCGAGGTCGAGCATCCGGTTGCGAGTCAGTAGCTTCGCCTGCTGCTGCAGCGACCAGAGCTGGACATAGAGCTGCTGCGCTCGCTGGCTGACCTGCCAGGATTGCCAGGCGATCTCTAGCACTTGTTGCAGGTATGCGGTACGGGCGACGTCCAGGCGGACGCCTCGCGTCACCAGCCACTTGATATCCTCGGACAGGCCGCTGTTGTAGGCGTTGATCAGACCGGGGCCAATTGAGGTTACACGATCGAAGTTGTAGCCCAGACTGGGATCGGGAATCAGCCCCGCGTTGTAGAGCGCCGCGGCGCTAATGCCTACCTTCATACGCGCCGTGCGCAAGATAGGATCGTTGACGACCGCGCGCCGTGCGGTCTGGGTGAGGTCGAGGGTGGTCAGCCGGTGCCCGTTGGTATTAGTTAGGCTTGCCGCTAGGTCGGGGTGTGTCGGGAGGAGCGCGGGCGGTAGCTTGCACAGCCGACTATCAGCAGCGCAGCCACAATCACCGGTAGTGCGCGTGTCAACATGAGTACGAACTAAATATCAGCAACACAGACGGAAGATGTCGTGCAGAAGGGCGTGACCCAGAAACTGGTGAATGAGCACCATCAGCCCGTGACCGTTCCGGTGGACCCGCATGCAGTTGGGCCTAGGTATTGAGGATATGGACGGCGACTTCGATAGTCACACCAACAATACCGTTGCGCGACCAGAGGAACAGGCCTAGACGCAGTCAGCATATCGGCTGACTCCATTTCGATGAGGAACTCATGTGGTCATCCTTATGTGTGATGCCAGCTGTCCATGGTGCGATGGCCTGATGATTCTCCCCAGTTTGCCATAGATCATCCCTCATAGGTCATGACCGAATAGTTAGCATATCGTAATGTGTCTCCGCCACGGCTTGATCAGTCGCAGCCACGAGCGTATCAAGCCCTCCCGCGCTGTGCATAGGCCCAGTCGATAACTTCCTTCGCCCGCCAGAGCCGATAGCGGATTTGTGTATGTTCCTGGTCCGCTTTCTTAGTGGGTAGCTGTCCAGTCCCATAAGTTTACGTATTCTCTTGACAAACAATTCTGGGTGGGTGTACTGCCATCCTTGCATGGCTTCGATGGGGGTGCGATGGCCTAGGGCTTTTTGTGGGAGGTATTGATTGTAGAGTACGGCATAACATTTGAGTGTAGTACTTAGTTGTTCTGCACTGTGGAAGTGGGTGGTGTGCAACACCTCGCTGATGCACCCGTTGAAGCGTTCGACCCTACCGCTAGTCTGCGGATGCCGGTGGGATCAGACGATGCTCGATACCCAACAAGATACATTCACGATCAAAGGCGTGGTGACCTGAAGGAATTTTGTGTCGAGAGGTCAAGCGGTCAGTGAACTGACTGCTGTTATCGGTGAGAATCTTGAGGATCGGCCCGCTTGAGTCTGCGCAGGAAATCGGTTGGTGGCCTCGCTCTGGTTGGCGTAGATGCGCAGATAGCCCCAGCGCGTGGCGCGGTAATGGCCACGAACAGGTCACGGTGAGACGTTTCGTCAGGCATCTGTGGCAGAGACTTGATGTCGATGTGGACCAAGCCCGGCAGATAGTCCTTGAAAGACTTTTTAGGTTTTGACTCACCTTCGACCGTCGGGATCAAATCACGCAGCCTGGATAGGTCATGTCGGCGCAAACAACGGTCCGGACCGGAACGGGATACGTCCGGATCGAGAAACTCCCGGACCACCACCAGTATTATCGAGCGACAAGTAGCGTATGCCGTAACGCTACCGTCATCGCCTCCTGGGCGGGCGTGGGAGTAGTTTGCAAGCGGTGTGGCATGTGCGAGGCGTCATACCCATCGGTACGCTTGTGCTAGCGAAGAATGGTATCGACACGGATCCCCAGCTCTCGCGCCATAACCCCCGAGTTCGGTAGTTAGGCACGTAAGTCATTGAATCCTCGACGCTGAGGTTCAGAATGCTCCACTACAAAAGGGTCAATGGCTCTGACTGGTGGGCTTTCTGATAGTCAGTGCGGAAAAGATACCGGCTTGTTCGTGATTGATGGAGGAGATCCCCGAAACGGGCTGAGTGTTATTGAGGGTGATGCGGTGGTACTGAATCGTGCACAGCAGGGATAATGCTCGCTCCGGCGAGCATCCGGACTGTTTGGCTTTGAGACGCTGACGCATGACGCGATACAGGATCAGTGCCATAAAACAGATCGCAGCATGAGCGCGGATGCGATCGGGTAACTTTGACGAACAGGCCGTTACTGTACAGGGTACAACATCTTTGTCAATAGTAACTATAAGCTGAATAACGCGCCATTATACGAGTTTTCTGGAAATCATCGGTAACGTGTTGTTTCTATTGAACGACAAGACGGAAAAACACCCAATTTGATGCGAAAGTGTCGAACTCGGGACCATCAGGGCACACCGCTTCGTCTGCCCAGATCTCAGACCGCTGTCACCGTCACCCACACAGTGACAGCAGCCTTTATCCGGGGACTCTTCGCACCAGCTCCGGTATTCCTGGGCCCGATTGCTTCAGGCGCGATACCGTGCTGGCAGATAAACCTGTGGCTTTAGGCCCACTCATACTTTCAGCGCCCAGCTCATCTCACCGCTGGAGATCCCCTTTAAGTACAGCCGGTGGTGCCGCTTCGAGTGATTTCGTCTTGCGCACATAGGGTGGCACCAATGCTGAACGGAAGGTCACTGGCTCTAACCTTCGGAATCCGAACAGTGCGGCCCCACCCCCGTCTGCAACTTACGCTCTGGCAGATAACCGTTGCGCACCACCCCGCCTTACCGTCCCCGGTCTGTCGGGGCGAATGCTCAGCCAACAGTTCCAGCTGCTCCGCGCCGGTTCTCAGCAACTCCGTCAACGGATCGATAATCGTATCTCGACTATCAGCTTAACCACGTTATGCTTACTCATAGTGGCGTATCTCCAATGGTTGTTTGTTTGTCTTGCAACAACAAATCAACCTGATACGCTATACGCTGCTTTTTCAAGTGCTCAAGTATTGGATTCGGTTGTGACTCTTCATGAATCGCTGTGATGATTGCGCCGGGACTTTTTTGCAACGGATTCCAGGGAAAGAGATCGTAGCCGTGCATACGGACGACCAGCGATGTATTCGTTGCGAACAAAGGAACAAGCAAGGGCGCCGCAGCATTTATGAATAGCGCAGGTCCGACCTCCGGCAACGAGGCCCATAAAGCGGCTTCGATCCTCATTGTTATTATCGTTATTAACGATACGCTGACTATCATTTCCGTACAGCATGGCGGGTAGCGCACCGGGGAGGTGTAGACGGGGTTTCCTTGCCATGGGTGTTGCTCCGCATCATAACGCAAGTTCGCAAGCCTGCCTCTTTTTTCTAGACGCCTACACAATAATACACTAGGGTATGACTATTATCTCATCGATGGAGATCTCGTCATGCAAATAGTTACTGTATCGCCCAAGTTTCAGGTCGTTATTCCCAAGGTGGTGCGAGAGCAGCTACATATAGAGCCTGGTCAAAAGATGATGGCCATGCCTTATGGTGAACATATTCAACTTGTACCGGTAAAAACAGCCAAAGAACTGCGTGGAATATTAGAAGGCTGTGCGATTGCCATGGATAGCATCCGGGATAAGTCGGATCGGTTCTGATGATCATTCTCGACTCTTCAAGCTGGCTTGAGTATTTTTTAAACGGAAAACGTGCGGACAGCTATGCTGCGATCATTGAGGAACATGACGAGATAATCATTCCTGCGATCGTGTTGCATGAGGTTTTCAAAGTTGCGATGCGGGCAAGCGGAGAAGACTCAGCTCTGGCGGTAGCCGGCATTCTTCAACAGTTCCCCATCATCCCGGTGGACGAAAATATAGCCCTGTTTTCAGCAAAGATTGGACAACAATTAAGCCTTGCCATGGCTGACAGTATGATTCTTGCCACTGCACAGATTCATCATGCCACACTTTGGACCCAGGATACTGATTTTAAGGGATTGGCAAGTGTGAAATATTTCGAGAAACTGTGAAGTAAATACTAAAAAATCTTCTGCCAGTAAGTCCTAACCCCTTTTCACTCAAACAACTCAATAACTCATGCCTGACACCGATACCGGGGAGGTGTAGACAGAGTTTCCTTACCATGCGTGAATGCTGCGTTATCACACAACAACGCAAGTTCGCAAGCCTGACCCGGCGCACGTAATTCATTCTGGTAGACTCGTTACTTAGTTTAATTGATTTTGAACTATTACCAGCTAGCCAAGGAATAGGTATCGCGCCCCCTTACCGCGCCCTTACCTTGCGTGTCCCCTTACCTTGTCCCCCCTTACCTTACCTTAATTCTCGAATTCCTCGGTTTATGGGAGAAACTTAGCCATGTTCCATCGATTCCAAAACTACCGCGTATTGACCGGGGCCATTGCGCTCGGTTTGACGTTGAGCTTCGTGGTAACCGCCTGTTCTGCCGGTAACGGCAAGGCGAAAGCCGCGGCGAAAACTGAAGCGCTTGCGGCTGCGATCAATCCGTGCCGCCTGCTCACCAAGGCGGACGCGAAGAAGGTTCTCGGCGCACCGGTGACGGATGCCAAGATCTACCACGATGTCGGCGTGCCCGGTACAAGCTGTTCCTATTCCACCTCGGCGCCCGTCGCGGAAGCCGGCTGGACCGGGGTGGTGTCGCTCGATATCTACGACATGGCGACGTTCAAGCAGAAGGGAACCTATTTCAAATCCCCCGAGAACTATTTTTATCGTAGTCGCGATGCGTTGATGTCTACGAGTCAGCATGGGGCGATGGATGTGAGGGCCGTGAACGCCGTGGGTGAGGCTGCATTTTGGCAGCCTGGAGCTGGGCTTCTGAACGTGCTGGACCGAGGCGTCTATCTGACTCTGAGCGTGCACGCGAATTTTCACATCCCACTCGGCCCCGGCGAAAAAGTGAAGGCCGAGGAGGATGCGGCTCAGCTTCATGCCGCCAAGGATCTGGCGAACAATGTGGTGCTGCCACGGCTCGAAAAGTACCAATAGGCTTGCAGTACGAGTCCTGACGCAATGTGGCTCTGGATCCCGTGACGGGGATTCGAAGCCTTCGGTTTATGAGAGAAACTGAAATTGGGGTCTACCATTAGATTTTGCATGGTAGCGAAGGCAAAGCACCCCTGCTAGAGTAGCATCTTGGCGGGGGTGTGGCTCTTGGGGTCGGCCACGGCGGTAAGTGTAGCATCGCCTATTTCCTGAACCAGCAACCCGATCACTCCCTGCATGCGGCTGGGCATCTGCTTACGACCGGGCGCAACCAATTCATCCTCATGCATATCAAAACCTCTACAAACAGCGACAACAATATCGTCCAGTATCATACTCTTTCCCGGACGTTCCTCAGCCTCATTCAATACGCGTTCAATGAAGTGATCTTCTCCCAGTATCCGTCCTGACGCCCGCGCCTTATATAAGTCATCCTGTCGGCCTTGCTCAATACCCTCCAGGACAAAGGCGGCATACCTGTGTCTCGCCACTCCCACATTGGCTGAAAACCGGATTAGGCACCAATCGCTAGTCAGCCAGGGAACAGACTCAAGGCCAAGATAGGTCCGGTGACCTGACCACGGATAGCCTTCAGGCGTATCAGTAAGACCGGCGCGTACCGGATTCAGGTGGATGTAGCGCACCAGTTCCAGCAGATACGCATCCGCATCACACAAGATGGCACGGAACCGCCCTTGAAACAAATGCCCGACCCGATGATGGCGCCAGTTTATCCGCCGCGTATAACGAAATGAAAGATTTTGCATGACTTTGGAAAGAGGTGTCTGCCCTATCTGAATCAAAAGGTGAACGTGGTTATCCATCAGACAGTAGGCATGAATGCGATGCCCGTATCTGCCGACACCCTCGGCAATAAGACCAAGGAAGTGCTTTCGTTCCTCATCATCATGAAAGATACGCTGACCGTCATTCCCCCGCAGCATCACATGATACAGCGCACCGGGGATGTACAGACGAGGTTTCCTTGCCATGTTCCCTTACCAGAAATCCGCTCGAATGCACCAGAGCCAAGGCTAAATCAATGCCTCAAGCCCCTTACGGTCCAGCAAATCGAGTAACTTTCGTGAAGGACCGCTCGGATGTTTCGCACCGCCTTCCCATTGGCGAACGGTTGAAAGACTAGTGTTCAACAGCGATGCCAGCACAGCCTGACTCAGCCGATAGCGCTTACGCAAAGCCCGAACTTTCTCGCTTGAGTAGTCCGAAACAGAAGCCACGCAAAGTGCATCGTATTCACGCATCCGGCGTTTATCGATCACGCCTGCCACACGAAGATCTCGCGCGGTATCGAGAACAGCATCCAGTACCTGGCTACCGGCTTTCGTTTTGGTACTCATAACAAATCTCCTGTAATGCTTCCATTTCAACCATGGAGACAAGATTATCCGAAGAGAGGCTCAACAAATCAGCGGCAATACACTTGTAGCCCAGCCAACTCCCGCGTACTTATATTTTCCCGCACTTTCTTCTCGAAACCGAAGATAAAATACTAACGGTCCCTCCTATTGGTCGCCGCCAGAGTGCGGGTGCTGCCGCGCTTTCCGAGATCCGGAAGTGCCACACGTTTTGAACAACGCCACCACCGAGATCAGCATCAATCAGACCTCGCCCCATCTCGGAAACCGCATTGCAAAGTACCTGATCCATCAACTTGGTCTTCCTCATCCACCTGCAAAAGCTGCAGGTTTTGAACACTCTCCTCATGGAGCAATTATATCACTTAGTGTTATGCTTGTAACGCCTATCGTCAATCTGCATAGGCATCCGAAAGATAAGTGTATTCCATGGCTAATCTTCCCCTCCTCAGCACTCCGTACCTGCCAACCTCCTCGGCAATAAGGCCCATAAAGCGGCTTCGGTCCTCATCGTCATAAAGATACGCTGACCATCATTTCCGTGCAGTATGGCGGGTAGCGTGTCGGGGAGAGGGAGATACGGACAAGGTTTCCTTATCGTGGCTGGAAATTGCCTTACTCGGGGTTAATATGTAAAACTGTGAGCCTTGTATCTAACCCCAACACCTAAAAAGATATTAATAAGTAGCCGCATGACAAGTCTCGTACAACCGTTTCCCTTAACCCTGTTGAGCCCGATCAGGCGCTGGTGGTCATACCGTGACCTGCTGCGCAATCTGGTCACGAAAGAGATCAAGGTTCGTTATCAGGGCGCTGCGCTCGGTTTTGCCTGGTCGTTGATGAATCCCCTGATGATCATCCTGATGTACCTGGTAATCTTCACCTATGTCTTCCCGTCCAATAGCCCTCATTACCCCTTGTTCATGGTGGTGGGTATCGTGCACTGGAACCTGTTTTCCCTGCTTGCGATGCAGGGTTCGGATATTTTGGTATCCAACGCGGGGCTACTCAAAAAAATCTATTTTCCACGGCTTCTGGCGCCGTTGTCCAACTTGCTGGTCAACCTCACGCTCTGGTTCATGGCGCTCGGTATCCTGCTCGTGCTCTACCTGCCGCTCGGCGGGCACTGGCATCTGGGCCTGTTACTCTATCCCTTGTACCTATTGATGTTTCTTGGCTTCACTTTCGGCATCATGCTGGTCTTGAGCGTGCTGTATGTCGATTTTCGTGATCTCAAGCACCTGGTGGAGGTGTTTGTCCAGCTGTTGTTCTGGGCGACGCCCATCATCCGCTCATCCGCGATGTTATGCTCGCCTCGCCTCTGACCGAGTTCATTCGTATCTTTCAGGATCTGTTTTGGGCCGCCACGATACCCTCATGGCGTTTGAGCCTGGCTTTTGGCGCGTGGACGATGTTGTCGCTTGGCGTGGGCCTATGGCTGTTTCAGCGGCGCAGCGCCAGGCTCATCGAGCGTTTGTGAGCGATCCCGCTATCATCGTCGAGCATGTGAGCAAAGACTTCCTGCTCCATCACAACGCCCAGGATACGCTCAAGAAGCGCTTTATCGGTTTGTTCCACAAGCGCTGGCGATCCAGGCCACACTACTTTCGCGCCGTGGATGATGTTTCGTTTACCGTAGGCCGCGGCGAGGCGCTCGGCTTGATGGGCCACAACGGCTCCGGCAAGAGTACACTGCTCTCGCTTATCGCCGGGCTCTACCCGCCCACCAGCGGGCGCATCGTAACGCGCGGGTGGCTGGTGCCCATGATTGCGCTTGGGGTTGGTTTCAGCCCTGAGCTGACCGGCGTGGAAAATATTTACCTCAACGCCAGTCTGTTTGGCCTTAAAAACCGTGAGATTCGCATATTATTTCCGCAGATTCTCGACTTCTCCGAGCTGGGTGACTTCATCTACGAGCCGATAAAAAACTACTCCTCCGGCATGTATGCGCGGCTTGGTTTCTCCATCGCCATCCACCTTGCCCCGGAGATTCTGCTAGCCGACGAAATTCTCTCCGTAGGCGATGCCGATTTTCAGGCCAAGTGCCTTGAGCGCATCGAAGAGCTGCGCAAGAATGGAATGACGCTGCTGCTCGTATCGCATTCGCCGGGTCAGGTGGCGCAGTTTTGTGACCACTTCATCCGCCTGGAACAGGGGAAGATCGTTGAAGAGGGGAGTACCCTTTTGCCAGAGACGATCGTGCCGATCAATAGAAACAGAGGTATTGCCAGAACCTGAGCTAATTTTCTGGAGGGATAATTAAGGATGGCAGTAGGGGGTCAGTTCTTTAGTTTGCAATTCAATGCAGTTGATCTATTATGGATGCATGTCTCGTCCTTTGCGTATTGAATACCCGGGAGCCTTGTATCATCTGACTGCGCGGGGGAACAGCGGGGATGATATATACCTGAATGATGAAGATCGGTACCGTTTCCTTCAGTTATTTGGCCAAGAGATCGAGCAGCAGGGTTGGATTTGTTATGCCTATTGCCTGATGGATAATCACTATCACCTGTTGGTTGAAACCCCGGAAGGGAATCTTGTCTGTGGCATGCGCAGGCCTGATTGCATCGCCGCCCTGGCTGGCTTCGAGGTTGTTGATGGAACATTTCGGAGATGCTGAGGCATATATTCGCTTTGTGGAAGGTGGGATGAAGAGTTCATCACCCTGGAAAAAGCTACAGGGTCAAATCTGGCTGGGTGGAGAATCATTTCGAACGCAGATGCAGCGGCGTATTCCACATCAAGGTGTTGCCGATATCCCCAGTGAGCAGTTGCAACCACTTCGCCCTGATAGCGGAGTTATTTTGCATGCCGTTGCGGGCTACTTCGGATGTGAGACGGAAGATGTATTGTCCCGGCGTCACCAAGAGGGATATCTTTTGGCTGTGTTTCTGTTGCGTAGAATGGCGAACAGGCCTTTGGCCGATGTTGCAGATTTGTTTGGGGTTTCCAGCTCCCGAATCTCTCAAATTCAACGGAAGATTTTGGATGGGATGTTGAAGTCTGAAATGAATGAACTGATCAATAAGTACAAACTAAAGAACTGACCCCGAGTCTACTGCTCGATCAGGGCAATCTGCAGGTGACCGCACAGGGCGTAACTCCGATCCTGGACAGCAATTCGGTACTGATCAAATCGGGCTTCAAGTCGAGCCATCTGTTCTTGCGCGCCCAGGGTAACCTGCAGCTCAATCCCAACGCGGGCAGCGCCTTCTACTGGCCGGGCCTGATGTACCTGTCAACCGTGCAGAAGGGTAAGCTGGCGAGCGTCAACACCAGTGGTACTATCAGCCTAAACGGTGGCAGCATCATCAGTAACGCGCTGCCGGTGGCAAGCAAGGCGGGTGCAGGCGTTTACCTGATGGGTGGCTACAGCGGTATCACCCAGGTGGTGACCAACAAGGGCAGCGTGGTCAACCTGACCAAGGTGCCAAGTAAAGTCACAACGGTTCTGCCCGCCATCTGGCAGAGTAAGCCGACCGGCAACGTGGTGACCTTTGGCACCAAAGTCCCCGCAACCGGCTACAATGCCTATACTCCTCCGGCCGGGTAATCCTTGCCGAGTTCGCAAGAGAGCGGGGTCTTCGGACCCCGTTTTCGTATGTAAAAAAGACCGATCGTTACCTGGGCCAAAAAGCAATTTCTGGATTTTACCCGTACCCAGGGTTGGGATATAATGCTAATGAACCCCTATCAGCAGCAGCAGGCTTCCGTGTCCCAATCCGTCAATGCCATCGATCCTTCCACTATCGACTTTGCCTGTTGCGGTAAAAATGTCATTATCCGCGATCCCTGCCCTGTCAGCTTGGCACCCTGAAATTGCCTGTATGAACCAACTGGAAGTGCACGTGGCGATGAGCGCCACGCCGATGTTTTGGCGCCAGCTTTGGTATCTGACCCAAAGTTTGCGCCGTTTTGGGGGTGAGGCGGGCAAAACGGCCAGAGTTGTCGCCTGGTTGAGCCCTGACCAGGGGATCTATGACATCGATCGCACCCATCCCTGGCTGCGCGAAAATGGAATTGTCACCCACTGGGTGGCATCCAATATCTATGAACGCTACTGGTATTATGGCACTGCGCTTGCACGAGGCATGGCGCGACATGATGCCGATGCTGTGCTGTGGTTAGACGCCGATACCTTGGTATGCGGCGCGCTGGATGAGCTGGTCGATGAGGTGTGCGCCCATGGTGAGGTGCGTGGGTTACCCGCGCATGTTGATGTGTTCGCGTCCGATCCGGGCGCATGGGAGAGACTGTTCGAGTGTATCGAGCGGCCTTTGCTGCGTGAGTGTTATCCCAGCGGCCGAAACATCTATACCAGGGAGCCGAATCATCCCATACCAGCCTATTGGAATCTCGGTGTGATCATCGGCGCGACCGAGGTGATGGAGAAAATGGGGCGTGAGCTGTTCGTCATGCTGGATGTGGTCAATGCACGGCTAAGCACGTATTTCCGCTGTCAGGTGGCAGTCACGCTGGCGCGCACCGAGGTGACTCATCGGGATCTCGATATTCGCTATAATTTTCCCAATGACAAGGCTTTTGAACGGACCCATGGTCGGTTGATCGATGATATTCGCATCCTTCACTATCTGCGTTGCGATCAGGATGTCGACAAATGGCGCGATTTCCAGTCTGGTGGGAGCGTGTTGTCGCTGCTTGGGCGCCGGAGATTGCGCGGGTCCAATCTTCTTTTACAAAAGCGCTTGCAGGTTTTACCCCAATTTCCCGAAGATCCCGAAGCTATTGGTGGATGGTGGAGCCGATATAGGCGTTATTTGCGGGCCCTGGCTTTTCGGTGAGAAAGTTCCCTTTTATCAGGCCGTTGCTGCCAGTCACGCGGGAATGGCAGGATGAACTCGACGAGGCTTACCGTAGCCGCTGGTTTTCAAACTTCGGCGTGTTGAGTAGGCGCCTCGAGGCAAGCCTCGCATCCCGATGCAGGCGCGCTGTATTATCGACTGCGAGCGGCACGGCGGCGCTGATCGCCGTGTTGCTGAGCCTGCCCGAAAAGGGTACGGTCATCCTGCCTTCGTTTACCTTTCCGGCGACTCTCCAGGCTGTGCTTGCGGCTGGGCACGAACCATTGCTGGCTGATGTAGATCCCTGCACCTGGGAGTTGGGCATCGAACAGACCGAGGCGGCACTTTTTATTGCCCCACAGAAAGTGGTGGCAGTATTGGCGGTGCGTGTATTTGGACTGTGTCGTGATCTATCTACTCTGGAGCAATGGTGTGCATTACACGATCTCGATCTCATCGTGGATGCCGCCGCAGCGCTGGGAGGCGAGTTG
This sequence comes from uncultured Ectothiorhodospiraceae bacterium, assembly GCA_964620825.1. GTDB lineage: Bacteria > Pseudomonadota > Gammaproteobacteria > DSM-5130 > Acidihalobacteraceae > Acidihalobacter_A. The sequence goes on along the minus strand of CAZUKD010000001.1, from coordinate 54,192 downwards.
GCGGATGGCACACCGGTCGGCGCTCAGGGTATGGCTGAGTGCTTTTCGATGCATGCGACCAAGGTGTTTGCGATAGGTGAAGGGGGTGCGATCGCCACCAATGGGGAAAGACTCGATAGGTTACGTTCGATCATCAATTTCGGTATGGAAGATCATATCCCTCGACTGCCTGGATTCAACGGCAAGTTATCGGAATTTACAGCCGCAGTGGGGCTTGTGCAGCAACGCCGATTCGATGAGGCATTGCGTATTCGCCATGCTGTTGCTGAGCGTTACCATGCTTTCTTTAAAAGCAACTGGCCGCATTGGCAGCGTGCTTTTGCGCCGGGGCGACCGCCGTGGCAGACTTATCCCTTACTGGCCCCTGATGCGCAGGCCAGGGCGAGACTCATGTGCGCTGCGGGCGAATTTGGTATCGAGTTGCGCAGATATTATCATCCCACCTTGCATCTAACCCCCATAGGCGAGAATTTTGCCTCGGCCGGTGGATTGACATATAGTGAAAGTCTGGCTGATCGCATGATTTGCTTTCCGGTATATTCCGATATGAGCGATATCGAACAGGAGCAGATCCTCGGTCGCCTATTCACGTTGAACATTTAAATACGTCTATGAACGATCATAAGGAAAATCGATTACCAACCGGTATCCTGATTTGCGGTATGCATCGTAGCGGAACCTCGGCGACGGCCGGCGTACTGAAGCTGCTCGGGGTAGATTTGGGCGATAATCTTAGTGAGTGCCGATGAGTTCAATGCCAAGGGCTATTTCGAGCATGATCACATATGGCGTCTGCATCACGAGTTGTTGCGTACGATGGGGTTGGGTTGGCAGGATTTTCGATCCCTGCCCCATGATGGGTTTGATCGTGAAGAGGCGTGCAGGATTCGTATGCAACTCGTCGAGATACTGCGCGAGGATTTCTCCGGTACCAGGCTTTGGGGGATAAAGGATCCCCGACTCTCCCGAATGCTTCCTCTGTGGGCGCGAATTTCGAAGGAATTCCCTTTTATCCCCCATGAACTTCTTGTTATCCGTCATCCATTGGAAGTCGCGGCCTCATTGATTCGCCGTGATGGTTTGGAGATTGGACATGCCCTGATGCTATGGTTGCGCTATACGCTTGATGCCGAGCGAGACAGCCGCGGCATGGGGCCACGGCTGGTGCTTGATTATGTCAACCTGCTCGATGACTGGCGTTCCCAGATCGGGCGCATCAATGAAGCTTGGAGTCTTGGTTTGGCGGTGACAGGGGATGCGGCCAAAAAGGTTGATGCCTTCCTGGATCGTAGCTTACGTCATGACACCGTACCTTCTATTCACAATTCTGTCCCGCAGCTTACCAACTGGGTGCTTGAAGTATGGTCGGCTATGGTCAGGGGGGAGCCGAATACGGATACTCTTGATGAAATAGATCACGCCATCTACGCTCTTGAAGTTCAGGCGACACCTTATGTGCAAGCGATAACTTGGTCGTCAGGAACTGTCGAAAGACTGGATCAGGATAAGAATTATCTGGAAGCAGAGCTGGGGCGACGACAGGAGCAGATCGAATCGCTGGATCAGGAATTGACCGGTCTCAAGCATTCCAGATCATGGAAAATAACCAGGCCAATGAGGGATGTGGCCTGGTTATTGCGCGATACCAAATATAAATGGGTGGGTGGAATGCCTGCCAGAGATGGGGTAGCACACTTCGAGCCACAAACGATTGCCGATCTTATCGATAAATCGAAACCATCCGATGCGAAGAGGGTCATGTCATCACAAACCGAAGGTATGCGCAAACATCAGTCTGATCCTGGGACCAAAAGTGGTAATAAAAGGATACTGATCGTATCCCCTGACTGGGTGGGGCCTATCCGCAATGGCGGTATCGGAACGGCGTTTACTAATCTGGCTCGGCATCTTGCCGCTAGAGGATGGGAAGTGACCGGACTTTATACCTTGGGAGATCATACCGAGTCTGGTTTAATCGATCAATGGGTTGAGTATTATCGGCAATGGGGTATCTGCTTTATTCCTTTGCCGAAGTGGGTTGGTCCGGTACTGGATGCGACCTGGTATCGGGCGCGAAGCTATGAGGTCTATCAGTGGCTTGCTGCGCATGAGTTTGAATTCGATCTGGTCATATGGACGGAATGGTCAGCCATTCCCTATTATAGTTTATGGGCCAAGAGGTCCGGGTTGAGCTTTCTGCATTTACCAATGATCGTGATCATCCATTCACCGACAGCGTGGGCGCACGCCGGTAATTACTGGTTGCCTGCAAATCAAGATGAAGTGGATCTCCATGAAATGGAGCCTGTTTGTGTCGAGTTGGCCGATCATGTGGTCAGCCCCAGTCGATACATGATCGACTGGATGATGAGCCGGAACTGGCCTCTACCGCCCTCCGATCGTGTTCACGTGATGCGAAATCTGATGCCTCCCGATGATGAAGTGAATCAAAACCTGTTGCAGACCTCTGTGGTGGATGGATATGAGTGGGTATTCTTTGGCCGGCTCGAGCCCAGGAAAGGATTGGATCTGTTTACCACAGCTCTCGATCGCCTCCCACAGGAGGCATGGAAGCCTATCGAAAAAATAACCTTTTTAGGTAAGGAGGTTGAAACATCTGAATTTTCGACTTGCGCCTATTTCGCTGACCGCCAAGCTCAATGGCCTCGGCCGGTGCAGCTTATTACTAATCTGGATTCACAGGCAGCGCTGGATTATCTTCAACAACCTAGAAGGATGGCGATCATAGCCTCTCTGTTGGAGAATTCTCCATTCACCGTTTTGGAGTGTTTACAAAGGAATATTCCTTTTGTGGCTACGGCTACCGGTGGTATAGCGGAATTGATCGCGGCCGATGATAGGGATCGAGTCCTTTTTGCGCCTCGCCCGGCCGATCTTGCCCGAAAACTCATGACCACCACTCAGTGGAAGCCTGCTAAAGCTGCGGTAGGGGATGCGGTGGCGGTCGATCAGTGGATGGAAATCTTGCACAGCTGTGTCGTAGAGGGAGAATCTGTTCAATCCCAAGAAAGCTGTTCTGATAAGGAAGCAAACCCCAGGGTCAGCATTTGTCTCGTTCATTATCAACGTCCCTTGTTGCTAGCCCAGGCACTAGCGTCTTTACGGGCTCAGGATTACGATAATTTCGAGGTTATCCTGATTGATGATGGTAGCGCGGATTCTGAGACCGAGGCTTTTCTGATGGGTTTGCAGGAAGATTTCAAGTTACGGAACTGGAAGCTTATTCGGCAGGAAAATAGCTACTTGGGTGCGGCTAGGAATACAGCGGCGAGGGCGGCCTCCGGCGAGTACCTGTTGTTCATGGATGACGATAATGTCGCTCATCTGGATGAAATTCGGCTTTTTATCCAATCTGCCCTCATGAACAACGCGGATATCGTGACCTGTCCGTCTGCTATATTTACGGGTCCAAAGGTGCCACATACAGAGCAGCCTGAAACGATCTGGCTCATTGGGTCGCGCGCTGGGAGTCGGTTGCATTCGTAATGGTTACGGCGATGCCAATGCCTTGGTGCGCCGGGAATTATTCTGGCAGATTGGTGGCTTTTCCGAAGATTATGGCGTAGGTCACGAGGACTGGGAGTTTTTTGCCAAAGCTGCTTTGCAGGGTGCACGATTTGCTTTTATTCCAAAACCACTTTTTTGGTATAGGATAAGTAACACAGGCATGTTGCGTAGTGGTCACACTCATCGGGATCACTACCGAAGTCTGCGACCTTATATCGACCACCTGCCACGCGGGATTGGTGCTGCACTGGGTTATGGTTTATATCTGCACCTGCAGCAGGATTCGCTGTGGAGGCAAAGCAAACAAGGCAAAAGAACCTCTCTGAGAACAGTGGGGCAGATTTTGCCGGTGGGAATAAAACTAGCGGCGACCAATAGCGCCATCCGTTTGAAATTCAAGATGGAAGTCAAAAAAAGGGGGTGGAATGCCGCGTTTAAAAAGAGTTTTCGCTACCTGATGACCCAAAGTAGGAAATGAGACTCAACAGGGACGAGGCTGGATCATTTCGCAGTGGCAAATCTGGGTCCATTGATGGGTAGACCGGTATGCCGATATGCATTCCATCCCTTTTCGGGTAATTTGTATCGTATTCAATACTGTCACCCAGCTTCATGAAGCCCATATCCACCCTTCACATAACCGTTCGGGCTGATCATGGAGGAGGACCGCGGCATATCGAGTTGTTGTTAAGATATTTACCAACAGATATCCTTTCGCATGTGGCGTCTCCCAGGCAGAAGCCATTTCAATCACGATTTATGGAGTTGACCAATGGGCATTGGTTTGAACTACCGTTTCGGCGATTTTCCTTAACTTATGCACATCGATTGGCATCTTATTGTAGAGCGCATGACATTGATCTAGTACATTCTCATGGAACGGGTGCAGGGGTCTATGGCAGATGGTTGTCATGGCAGTTGGAATTACCTTTGGTGCATACACCCCATGGCGCGGGAGCCGCACATCATCCGTTCCCCAAAAGCTTGGTTTTTAGGTTTTTTGAAAACACGACACATGCGCTGATCGATCAATTAATTTTTGTTTCCGAAGGTGAGTATGAGGTATCGAGAAATGCTGGCCTTTGGCCGGGACTAGATTATAAAGTGATTGAAAATGGAGTTGAACCCATAGATTTGGATAGGGTTCGTTTGTGGCGACAGCAAGGTCGAGAGCGTTTGGGGTTAGCCGATGAAAGGCCGGTTGTGGTGTCTCTGTCTCGTTTTGACCAACAAAAAAATATGGAGGAAGCCTACTACGTGGCCCGCCATTGGCCTGATGCTTTGTTTTTGTGGATTGGGGATGGTGAACAAAAGCAATCATTACGCCACAGGATGCTGATCGACAGGGTTGAAAATGTACTGTTGATGAATGCAATGGATGACCCGCTCCCTTATCTGGCTTCTGCAGACCTGTATCTTTCAACATCCCTTTGGGAAGGGATGTCCTTGGCGATACTCGAAGCTATGAGCTTGGCTTTACCGGTAGTTGCCAGCGATATTCCAGGGCATCGAAAGCTCGTCGAAACATCGGGTGGAGGGAAATTGTATTTATTGGGGCAACCACAGCAGGCCGTGTCTATATTGAAGTCTTTATGGGCAGATCCGGGATTAAGGAAAAAGATGGGTAAAAAAGCCCAAATATCACAAAAAAAATACTACAATGCTGCGAGTATGGCGCAAGAAGTGGCCCGGATCTATAGATATCTGCTAATAACTGGTTCATCGAACAAGGCATATCTAGATCACGGGCGATTTGATAGACTTGATGAATAAGTGAAAGATTTTATGCCAAAAACTGCGGTCATCCACGATTGGCTGACCGTCTATGGCGGAGCGGAGCGGGTGCTAGAGCAGTTGCTATTTCTGTATCCCGAGGCTGATTTGTTTGTGGTGTGCGATTTTCTGCCGAAGTCCGAGCGCGGGTTTCTGGCCGGTCGGGTACCACGGACGACCTTCATTCAGCGTCTGCCCCTGGCGCGTAAACACTATCGAAGTTACCTGCCGTTGATGCCATTGGCCATCGAGCAGCTAGACCTTTCGGCTTATGATCTGGTGATCTCAAGCTCGCATACGGTGGCCAAGGGCGTGTTGACCGGGCCTAATCAGCTGCATATCAGCTATATCCATTCCCCGATGCGCTACGCCTGGGATTTGCAGCATCAGTATCTGCGTGAGTCGGGGTTGGCCCATGGGCCGAAGAGCTGGGTTGCGAGGTGGCTTTTGCACAGGATGCGCCTGTGGGACGCGCGCACGGCCAACGGGGTAGATTGTTTCGTGGCAAACTCCGATTTTATTGCCCGGCGGATCCAGAAGACCTATCGCCGTGAGTCGGTGGTCATCCACCCGCCGGTAGATACGGAGGTCTTCACACTTTGCAAGGATAAGGCTGACTATTATCTGACTGCCTCACGGCTGGTACCCTATAAACGAGTCGATCTGATCGTCGAGGCTTTTACGAAGAGGCCGGATAGATACCTGAAGGTGGTCGGTGAGGGTCCCGAGCGAACAAAGATCGAGCGCATCGCAGCGGGGTATCCGAATATCGAGATCTTAGGCCGATGTGAGAGTCAAGCGATGCCCGCCCTGATGGGGCGAGCGCGGGCCTTCGTGTTCGCAGCGGAGGAAGATTTCGGTATCGTGCTGATCGAGGCGCAAGCCTCGGGTACGCCGGTAATCGCGCTAGGCCGAGGCGGAGCGCTAGAGACAGTGCGCGGGCTTAATACACCACAGCCGACAGGCGTATTTTTTGAAGCGCAAGCGCCTGACTCGCTTATCGATGCAATCGATTGCTTCGAGCGCGAGCGCATCGCCCCTGGGGCCTGCCGGGCGAATGCGGAGCGCTTTTCTGTGTATACATTCCGGCGGGCCTTCAGCGCTCTGGTGGCGCGGGAATGGGCGGGTTTTGAATCAATAAGCCCCTAAAAAGTACGCCGTTGAGCTGTTTGCGAGGGAGCCTTTTCTATGTCTTACGACATTCCCACCTGAATTCGGATAAGCTTCAGGATCATCGGGGTATTGGATGAGTTAGTGCGATAGTTGACCGAGCGGGTCGGCTCATTGCCGACCCGCTCGGTGAATGACAGGCCACGGAGGAAGCATGAAGCTGGCGGCGTTGGGGGTATTACTGGGGGTATTTTTGCTCCAGCAGATGAGGCAGTTGCCGCCGCTTGGCACCCTATTGGTACTTTTGCCGCTTATTTTAATGGCCTGGCGGTGGCCGCGCTTGCGGTTGCTGTTGTGGATCGGCTGTGGTTTTTTCTGGGCTCTCTGGCGCGCCGATCTGCTGCTCGGGCCGAGTTGGCCTCCGGCGCTCATGAAGCAGGATGTCGTTATAACCGGATATATCGTCGGTATTCCACGCGCCGCCCCGCACCGGGTGCGTTTCCGTTTCCGGGTGGATACCGCGGCGATCTCCGGGCGAGAGTTAATCGCTCCACCTCGACTGGTGCGCCTGGGCTGGTATGGGCGGCCACCTCCACTGCAACCCGGTGAACGCTGGCGGTTACGAGTACGATTAAAGCCCCCCAATGGTTTCATGAACCCCGGTGGTTTCGACTATGAGGGCTGGCTATTCAGCCAGGGTATCCGCGCCACCGGCTACGTGCGCTTCGGTGGTGCGCGGCGATTACCGGGGCTTTCCCTGACGCCTGCCGTGTGGCTGGATCGGTGGCGCAATCATCTGGCAAAAGAAATCTCCGCCGCGCTTCCGGGAAACCCTGCGCGCGGGGTTTTGCTGGCCCTGACCGTTGGTATCCGCAATGCCATTTCAAGGCCACAGTGGCAGCTTTTTCTCAATACCGGAACCAATCATCTGCTGGCCATTTCCGGGCTGCACATCGGCTTGATTGCGGGTTTGGTGTTTTGGCTGACCCGCCGACTCTGGAGCTGGGCTCCCTTGCTGACCTTGCGTCTGGCAGCCCCCCGAGCGGCAGCGCTGGCAGCCTTGTTAGCCGCATTTCTTTACGCTGCATTGGCCGGATTTTCCATTCCCACGCAGCGCGCGCTGATTATGCTGACAGTCGGGCTGGGCGGGTTGCTGCTGGGGCGCCCCACTCAGCCTTCTCAAGTCCTTTCGACTGCTTTGTTGCTGGTGTTGCTGCTGGATCCGCAGGGCGTCCTGTCAGGTGGATTCTGGTTGTCGTTCGCTGCCGTGACGGTGATCCTCTATGTCTTTGCTGGCCGCTCGCGGCCAAAGGGTTGGCGTGGCTGGGGCCGTATGCAATGGGCACTGTTACTGGGTTTGCTGCCATTGACCATATTGCTGTTTCAACGGGTTGCGCTGGTCGCGCCACTGGCCAATCTGCTGGCGGTGCCGTGGATCGGCTTAGGCGTGGTGCCGCTCGCCCTGGGTGGCATGATTCTCTTGTCGGTCTGGTCGGCGGCGGGCACTTTTCTGCTCGGGTTGGCGGCTTGGGGGATTGAGCACATGTGGCCGGTGTTGAATTTCTTAGCCAACCTTCCAGATGCACATCTGCGGCTCGGGGCCGCATCCTGGATCACGGTCGGGCTGGGATTATTGGGGGTGGCCTGGCTACTCGCCCCGCGTGGCTGGCCCGCGCGTTGGGTGGGTATCATCCTGGTTGCCCCTTTGTTATGGCCGCAGCCGGATTATCCTCGCGCCGGCTCCTGGCGATTGAGTTTACTGGACGTGGGGCAAGGGATGTCCGCGGTTATCCAGACCGCCGGACATACGTTGGTGTTTGATGCCGGCCCGCGCTTTGGTTCAGGACTGGATGCCGGTGCCGCCGTGGTGGCGCCTTATTTGCGTAGTCTCGGTTTGCACACGGTCGATATGCTGATCATTAGTCACGCAGACAACGACCATAGTGGCGGGGCCAAGTCTCTGTTGCAGGCTTTTCCAAAAATGAAGTTGCTGGCTTCTCAACCGGTTGACGGGTCGCGGGCGAAATCCTGCCGGTCCGGGCAGTCGTGGCGTTGGGATGGCGTGCAGTTTACTATGCTTTCACCCGGCCCACATCCTTTGGCCGGCCACAACAACCGCAGTTGTGTCTTGCGTGTCTCCGGCCCCGGGGGGAGCGTTTTACTGTTGTCTGATATCGAGGCGGCAGCAGAAAGAAGATTGATCCGCCGATTCGGGAAAGGCATTCGCTCCACGGTGATGATCGTGCCACATCATGGCAGCCTGAGTTCATCGACCGGCATTTTCCTGGACCAAGTTCATCCCCGGATTGCCTTGCTCGCGCGAGGTTTCGGGAATCGCTATGGTTTTCCGCGCCAACGGGTCATGGCGCGCTATTCAAAACGCGGGATTCGCGTGCTCGATACCGCGGTTAATGGCCTGATAACCATTTCCTTTAGCGCGCATCATCCGCCTCGGGTGGAGCCGGGGTTTCGCCAGCGAGAGGGCCGTTACTGGAACCGAAAATCAGGGCCATGAAGCTTTCAGTTCCCCGGGTCGACTGTTGTATGATTGCCTTTTCTCAATTGGGAGTATAGGTGTGCTGGAAATCATCGAGGCAGGTGGTTGGCTGATGCTGCCGATTATTCTCGGCTCCATCCTGGCGCTGGCCATTGTCCTGGAACGTTTCTGGACATTAAGGCGAGGGCAGGTTCTGCCGCCGGGTTTGCTGGATACCACACTGGAGCAGATCAAAAAAGGACGGATGGGCCAGGATCGAGTGCGAGCGTTGGCCTCGGGTTCTCCGTTAGGCAAGATTTTTGCCACCACTATCATTCACCGCAACCGGCCGCATGATGTCATGAGGGAGCGTATTGAAGAGGCCGGTCATCAGGTAGTTCATGAGCTTGAACGCTACCTGAACGCGTTGGGAACCATCGCATCCATTTCTCCCCTGCTGGGTCTGTTGGGGACGGTTTTTGGAATGATTCAGGTCTTTAGCGTAATTACCAACCTGGGGGTGGGTAATCCCCATAGCCTGGCCGGCGGCATTGCCCAGGCATTGATTACGACCGCAGCCGGGCTGTCCGTGGCGATTCCATCCTATGTCTTTTATCGTTATTTCCGGGGGCTGGTAGAGAAAATGGCGATTGAAATGGAAGACCAGGCCGTGCGTTTGGTCGATAGCCTGGCGCAGCTCAAGACGGTCCCTCTGAACACAATCAAAAAGAGCTGAAGATGAAATTCTATCAACACCAGGATAGCGAGGATTTCGGTATCGATATTGCGCCACTGATCGATGTGGTTTTCCTGCTCCTGATCTTTTTTATGGTCACGACTTCATTCAACCACAAGGCTGCCCTGAAGATCGTCTTACCGCGGGCGCATGCGAATCTGGCTACCCGGTCCCAGCATCCGATCACGCTTTCCATCGACCGTAAAGGTCACTATTATCTCGATGGCCGGGAGCTGATCAACACCCGGCCGGTCACGCTTTACCGGGCACTGGAGCAGCTCAAGGCGAGCACGGGCAACAAATCACCCCTGATCGTGAGAGCAGATGCCAACACCCCCTATCAGGCCGTAGTCACGGCGATGAGCGTAGCGGGCGAGGTCGGATTGGTACATTTGTCCATTGCCGTCAACCCAATCGGAAAGCACCCTGATGAGCGCTGACAAGCCCATACGCGGGGTGGATATTTATCGGCGTCTGTTGCGGGAGTCTTTGCACTACTGGCCTTACTTGCTGGTGGCCGTGTTCGGGATGACCTTAAATGCCGCTACCCAGCCAGCTATGGCTGCATTGATGAAGCCGCTGCTCAATGGTGGTTTCGTGGCGCATGACATGACGGCAATCACCTGGGTGCCTGCTGCTTTGGTCGGCCTGTATTTTATCCGGGGTATCGCCGGGTATCTGTCGACGTATTTCATGGCTTATGTCGGAACCTATGTGGTTATGGATTTGCGGGGACGCATGTTTGACCGTTTACTGCATTTACCGGTACAGTTTTTCGACAATACCTCTTCGGGCGAGTTGCTGGCCAAGTTGACCTACAACGTCGAACAGGTGGCAGGCGCCTCGACCAGTAGCTTTACCATTCTGGTGCGAGACAGTATCACTGCGCTGGGTTTGCTGATCTGGGTATTTTATATCAGCTGGCAGTTAAGCCTGATCTTTCTGGTGTTGTTTCCGATTATCGCCCTGATCGTGATTTCAGTGACCAAGATTTTTCGCCGGTTGAGCCGGGGAATCCAGGATACGGTGGGCGAGGTCACCCATGTGGCCGAGGAGATGATCGAGGGCCAGCGTGAGGCCAAACTGTTTGGTGGTGCGGATTACGAGGCTCGCCGATTTAATCGGGTGAATTGGCGCAACCGGAGTTTGCGGTTGCGCTCCACGGCGACGGAAGCGGCCAGCCTGCCATTGATGGAATTCGTCGCTGCCATCGGCATTGCGCTGATTATTTACCTGGCCACTTCCGGGACGTTCTTCAAAACGATGAATGTGGGCAGTTTCGTCTCTTTCGTGACGGCCATTCTCATGCTGATGGAGCCTCTGCGTCGGCTGGCGCAGATCAACCCTACGTTACAACGCGGCATTGCCGCCGGTGAGACGATCTTTGAACTGCTGGATGCGGAGCCTGAGCAGGATCAGGGTCATCGACAGATCGAACGGGTGCAGGGCCGGGTTGATTATGATCGGGTTTCATTCGCCTATGATCCCGCTAAGGGTGATGTACTGCATGATATTGACTTGCATATCAGTCCAGGTGAAACCCTGGCCCTGGTAGGGCGCTCCGGCAACGGCAAAAGCACGCTGGTCAATCTGTTGCCCCGGTTCTATGATCTGGAGAGGGGCGAAATTCTTCTCGATGGGGTGCCCATTCGTGAGCTCAGGCTGCAAAGTCTCCGGCGCCAGATAACCTATGTCGGTCAGCAAGTGGTCTTGTTCAATGACACGATTGCACACAATATTGCCTATGGCGAACAGGGTGGCGCCAGTCGCGCGGAAATTATTGCCGCCGCCCGCGCCGCACATGCCTGGGAATTCATCAGCAAGATGCCTCAGGATCTGGATACCTGGGTGGGCGAGAACGGGGTTTTGCTCTCCGGCGGTCAACGCCAACGGTTGGCTATTGCGCGTGCCTTATTGAAGGATGCGCCCATTCTCATTCTCGATGAAGCCATGTCAGCTTTGGATACGGAATCAGAACGCCATATTCAGGCTGCCCTGGAAACCCTGGTGCGCGGGCGTACGACATTGGTGATTGCCCATCGATTGTCCACGATCGAGAATGCCGATCGTATTGCGGTCATGGAGCAGGGCCGTATCGTTGAAATCGGTTCACATGCGCAACTGCTGGCTCACAATGGCGCTTATGCCCGTCTTTATCATTTGCAATTTCATGATGACTCACAAAAATCTACGAATGTTACCCAGCAAAGCGCCTGATCCGGAAACCTACAGCCACCACTGGTGGCCGGTTTGGTGGGCCACGCTGAGCGATCGTCGGCGGGGCCAGCACTCACGAGCAAATGCCCGTAACGGTTTTTTATTGTCACCCCAAGGGAAGGGGAGAATCGTCTGGATCAAGGCTGGCGGCAGTCTGGAATCGGTACGCCTGGCCTGTGAGTTGCTAGGTGCCTTGCGCCGCAAACGCCTGGATATTCGGCTGGTGCTGACTTTCGAGGAGGATTATGCCGGGATTATCGAGCCACGGGTGCGCGGTTTACGCAAGATTGGCCTGGGTTATGGGCCCTCGGACCGGCCGGCGGCGGTCCAGCGGGTACTTGAGCGGTTAACGCCGTTTGCAATTATTCTGGTGGATACCCATCCCGGGACTCACCTCGTTCGGGAGGCGTTTGCCAGAGGTATTCGTATCGTGGCTTTCAATACGCCACCGACAGAAGTCAAAATCGAGGCGGCCTATCCATGCAGCCAGGCCGATTCCAGAGCCTGGTTGAACCCCGACCGGAGTGTTTACCTGGCCCCGGCCGCCGATCCCCTGGCTTTGTTCGTGGAAGCCCGGGCGGATACCACGTTACGCAGTTCAGCGGGAGCCGGGCGAGAAAACCTGCCCTTGTGGTGGTGGCACGGGCCGGTTTCGCAGCAGTGCGAATTCGCCCGCGCATGGCGGTCAAGCGAACTCGCAAACGCGGGTGTCCTGATCGTTTCTGGCGATCAGGGTGTGAGTCCGGGTGATGCCGATTTACGTCTGTCAGCCTGGGATCGGACCCCCCTGCTTGCAGGACAGGTCGTGGCCGCGGATGAATCGTGCTGGTTCGCGCCTGTTGCTAGCGCCATGGTGGCAGGACATCTGCAAAGTGCCAGCCGTTCGGTGATCTGGCAGGCGCTGGCAGGCGCTGGTGTTCTCAGTGTAGGGGAAGAACCCCTTGGGATCGATCCGGGATTGGATATGCCACAACGCGGTACTCCTGCCGCTGTGATCGACGATTGGCTGGAACTTCGTGCTGCTCCGCTTGAGATGCGCAGACGCGGGGATATTGCCCGGCAGCGTCTGTGGCAGGAAAGACGGCGAATGCAACAGGTGCTGGACGAGTTTATGCAGCGGGTTTTTGATTGGTGAATTCAATTCATGGATAGACCCCTTTTCAGGCGATCGACAGGGGAGCGCTGGCTGTTGCAATCCTGGCAACGGCGAGGTTGGTTCGCAATCCTGTTATGGCCATTGTCTCTGGTCTATTGTGTCATCATGGTTTTGCGGCGCCGCTTTTGGCGCCGCTCGATACCTGGCTTGCCTGTACCGGTAATCGTGGTGGGCAATATCAATGTCGGTGGTACGGGCAAAACGCCCATGGTGATCTGGTTGAGTGACTGGTTACGCCAGCAGGGATGGCGCCCGGGTATTGTCAGTCGCGGTTATGGTGGGCGGTTTGAGCGGGCAGGTGGGCGGGTGGAGACCACCAGCTCGGCTGCGGACGTGGGTGATGAGCCGCTGCTTATCCATTTGCGCACGCACGCCCCGGTCAGAGTAGGGAGAGATCGGCTGGATGCGGCTTATCGGTTGCTGCGGGAGACGGATTGTAATGTCATTATTGCTGATGACGGTTTACAGCATTACCGATTGCCGCGTGATCTGGAAATTCTGATGGTGGATGGGGAAAGGAGTTTTGGCAATGCCCTGTGCTTACCGGCAGGCCCCTTGCGTGAGCCGCTCTCCCGGCTCAAATCCGTTGATTATATTGTGGTGACTGGAGCGTATGCAGCGGCAGGAGCGTTGGCCATGAAATTGTCTTTGGGCAGGCCCTGGCGGGTGCGGGAATCCACTTCGGATCGTATTTTGGATGAGTTCAGGAATCAACCGGTGCATGCCGTTGCGGGGATCAGCAATCCCGAGCGTTTTTTCAGCGCTCTGGAGGTGGCGGGATTGAATATCGTTCGGCATTCTTTCCCTGATCACTACCCCTACCAGCCGCACGATCTGGATTTTAGCGGGAAGGAAGGCGCCCCTATTCTCATGACCGAGAAAGATGCCGTAAAATGCCTGAATTGGGCACCGTATAATTGTTGGGCGGTACCCGTCATAGCCCGTCTTCCCGTTACACTGGAGACGTCACTTAATATTTATTTGAGGACATTGCGTCATGGACAAGAAACTGTTGGAAATCCTCGTATGCCCGGTCACCAAGGGTCCCCTGATCTATGACAAGGCGCATCAGGAGCTGATTTCCAAATCAGCCCGCCTGGTCTACCCTATTCGTGATGACATTCCGGTCTTGCTGGAAGATGAAGCGCGTGAACTGACGGCGGAGGAATTGGAACGGCTGGAGAAGACGTGAGCTTTAGAGTCGTCATACCGGCTCGTTATGCCTCCACACGGCTGCCCGGCAAGCCGCTCATCGAGCTGGCTGGAAAGCCGATACTCGAATATGTCTATCGACGTGCAGAAGCATCGGGTGCCGAGGAAGTTTTGGTGGCAACCGATGATGAACGCATTGTCGTCACTTGCCGGAAATTTGGTGCAGACGTCCTCCTGACCTCAAGTCAACATCGTTCGGGTAGCGAGCGCTTAGCGGAAGTTGTCAATCGCAAGAGGTGGGCCGATGGCGATATCATCGTTAACCTGCAGGGCGACGAACCGCTGACACCCCCGGAAATCATCCACCAGGTGGCGGAGGATTTGCTTCATTTTCCTGAGGCCAGCATGGCAACGCTTTGCGCTCCCATTCATTCGGTAGCCCAGCTCAATGATCCGCATACAGTCAAAGTCGTGCGGGATCAGGCGGGATTTGCACTCTTTTTCAGCCGTGCACCGATTCCCTGGGAACGCGACCCGGTGGGTGCGGAAACGCGCTCGGAGCCGATTGGATGGAGGCATATCGGGCTGTATGCCTACCGTGCCGGTTTCTTGCGGGAATACGCCCTGCTTGCGCCTTGCGATTTGGAAGAAGTCGAGAAGCTTGAACAATTGCGGGTACTTTGGCATGGCGCTAGGATTCATGTGGCTAAAGCGTGTGCCCTTCCCGGGCACGGGGTTGATACGCCTGAGGATTTGGCGGTGGTGGCGGCGTTGATGTCTGCCGGTGATGTGAGATGCTCTTCTGCCTGATCGGTTGTGGTGGATAGCCTACTCAAGGCAGATGGGTTTCCTTGATGTGATTCTCCGCATCGAGCAGAACGATGCGGGGATGGAAGAGTTGTGCCTGGGTATTATCCAGGAGCGTATAGGTGCAAATAATGAGGGCGTCGCCGAGCACGGCCATCCGGGCTGCCGAGCCATTTAAGGTAATTTGCCCGCTGCCTGATTGTTCGGCGAGGGTATAGGTGGTAAAACGTGCGCCATTATTGATGTTATAAATCTCGACTTGTTCTCCGGGCAGGATATCGCAGGCATCAAGCAGGACACGGTCGATGCCACAGGAGCCTTCGTAGTGCAGATCGGCCCCGGTTAAGTGGGCGCCATGTATTTTTCCTCTCAACATAAAACGCCCGGCCGGGGAAGGTACATTGAAATCTGTCATTTTTTCTCCGATTGTGCGGTTGCCTGTTCACAGGTTTTTAAGAACAATGCTTTTCACGATGATGTAACTGGCTACGATGATCAGGAATCCGCCAAAGACGTGCTTTAGCATGGTGTTGGAGATATATCGGCTGATCCATGCGCCGATGAAGCTGGCAATAATGGCGACTGCGGCAAATTCGCCAATCAGCAAATAATCAATGGGTACCTTGCCCAGATAACCGGCAAACCCTACACTGCCCTGAATAGTAACGATGCTGAGCGAGGTTCCTACGGCTTGTTTCATGGGCAGGTGCACCAACAGGGCCAGCGCCGGGACAATTAGAAATCCACCACCCACACCGATGATGCCGACTAATACTCCAATCAGCATACCGTACAAGGGGATTTGCCAGAAGGCAGGTTCAACCTGACGCGGTTCCTCGCCTTGCACTACGAGTTTTTGGCCATGGATCCATGGCGGGCCGATGCCCAGCATACGCCAGGCAGCCGCATACATGATGATTGCGAACAAACCCAATTGTACTTCATTCGGTAAAAGTACCCCAATCCTGGCACCAATGAAAGTACCTATGCCACCAAAGATACCGAAGATCAGAGTAACCCGCAATAGTACATGACCGAGAAACCATTCGTGTAGCGCCGCAATCATCGCAGTCATGGCGACAATGAGAAGACTCATGGCAATGGCCGATTTGGGCGCCACATGGAGTAAATAGAGCAATGCGGGAACGGTCACGATGGAGCCGCCGCTACCCAGCAAGCCCAGGAGTAATCCGGTCATGGATCCGGCTATGATAATGCCGATGATCATTGGCTACCCGATTAAATGATGCGCAAGGCGAGGCGGCGAAAGTCGTTCAATCATGCTCATGGTGGAAATTATGCCACTTTGACCAACCAATTGCCTGTACTGTAGAGCGCGACACAGGCCGCTGTGGGCGTGGCAAAAACATCTCCAATAGGGCGTACGGTTGAGGTCAACAGCGAGGTATGCCGGAGCGGTAGATTTTTCGATCTTAAAGGGGGTTTGATTTATCGATTGACTGGCCTGGTACGCCCGATGGTGGGGGCTCGGGTTGATATTCTTGGGATTCTTCGCTCAATCGATAGGCGAAGGCAAGCACTTCTGCTACCGCTAGATACAGATTTTCCGGGATTTCTTTGCCCAGAGGAACCTGTGCCAGAATGGGGGCCAGTTCCCGGTCTTCCCGGATAGGGATATGATGTTGTCGGGCCTGTTCCAGGATTTTTTCTGCAATCTCGCCACCTCCTTTAGCCGTAACCCGGGGTGTGCCGGTACCGGTATAACGTAACGCGATGGCCAATAATCTCTGTTGATATTTTTGTTCCCGGTTCATTTGTAGTCGTTTTAGTCAAACGTGGGTGTCAAACAGGTTTCCGGATTTCGTTGTAGTTTCCGGGTTGACCGTGTCCAGAGGCGGCGAGCCCGGGTAAACCTGCAATGCGCCCGGATTGAGTCCTTTTGTTCGCCATGCGCTGGCCAGTTCGGACAAACCCTGTTCCAATGTCAACCGACTCGAAGCATTCTCCACCCAGAACCGTGCTGAAACACGCCCACCCAGACTTTGAATATGGGCCTCCATAGGTCCCAGTCCTTGCAAGTCCAGTTGCAGTTTGACTGACCAGGTATCCGGTTCATCAGGGTGATCCGGCTGGCGCGGATGGGCTTCGATTTCCAGGCGAATGAGGTCGAAACCCTGCGCTGTCCGTACTGGCAGTTCAACCAGCCAGTTGGGATTAGTGGTCGTTTGAGCGCTTTGTAACTGGTTTAAGGTTAATCGATTGACTAAGCCCTCGATGGTTTTGGCGAGATTAGTGAGGTTCTGCGTATTGGCTTCAGCCAGCAAACCGAGCAATTGAGCCTTGAAATCCAGTATTGGATGAGGCTGATTATTCAGCAAGCGGGCCTCCATGAGGTGACCGGAATTCTCCACTCCGGTACGCAGCCTGGCGACACTCAGCAAATCCCGGAACTCCGGGATGGTTTGCAAAAGATCTTGCAGCAAGTGACTGAACCTATTGCCTGGGGTGACTGTTTGGGTCGATGCCTGAGCCAGGCGCGTGAGTG
Organism: uncultured Ectothiorhodospiraceae bacterium; assembly: GCA_964620825.1. GTDB lineage: Bacteria > Pseudomonadota > Gammaproteobacteria > DSM-5130 > Acidihalobacteraceae > Acidihalobacter_A. The sequence continues at coordinate 36,731 of CAZUKD010000001.1, read as the reverse complement.
CTGCTTGCGGTGATAACTGAGTGGCCAGTAGCGATTGTAATATGCGGTTTAATCGAGTGGCTGCCTGGCTTTTGGGGCTCAGTGAAGTATCGGTGTTGTGTAAGCGCTGCAAGATCAGGTTCGGTGTAGTCTGCTTGATTTTGACATGCAGGATTTCACCTTCTTGCAAGGGGGTTTGCGAGCGCACCGAAAAACGCCTGGAACCGATTTGTAACACCGCGGTTCCGCGCCTACTGGCGGTTGGTGTTCCTTGAATCACGGTGGCCTTCAGAATCTGACCCACCTTCCAGGCCCGGATGCCAACTGATGTGGCGGGCTGATCGAGGCGGGTGATGATACTGAGACTAGTATCCATGCTTTGGGATCACCAGATCACCGGGTTGGGTCCGCGGACTCCGGCAATCGTTTGCCATCGCCCCGTAACCCATCGCTCAGGCATTCAGAAATTCCCTGATAGCGGCAATTTCCTCCGCTGCATCTTCTAGAACCTGAAGTGTTTGATCGGATTGCAGGGTTCCAAAGCCGAGCTTGCGGAATACGGGAGCCGTGTCGATGTCAGGTAGTGGTTTGGGTTGTGCCGAGCGCAGATTGGCATATAGTCGCGCGGCAATCACAATGTCGGCGAGATCGGCTTCGGTTTCCGTATTGCGCAACCAGTTTTCGGCCTCTTCGGCAGCCTGGATGAAGGGTTGGTCAAAATTCCATTTCTGTAATAGCAGACCGCTCATGACGGGTGTGAGGTGTTGTAGAGTTTGGAGGATATCCGTGTCGCTAACGGGTATGTTTTCTGCATAGGTAATAATAGGCACGACTCCGATGCGGTGAACAAGGCCAGCCAGCAGAGCCTGATCGGGGTCGATCTTGCGACTATGACGCGCGATGACAAAAGCCAGCGCGGAAACCTCAACGCTGAATATCCAATTATCATGCATATATTTCATCAGTGATCCAGATTTACAGCGAAATGCACCATGCAAAGCGATACTGGTCGCCAGATTGGCGCTGCGCTTGAAGCCCAGCCGCATAACGGCATCATGGACGCTATCCACAGACCTTGAGCCCCGGTAGGCCACACTGTTGGCCGCCTGAATTAAGCGGCCAGCCAGGATGGGATCTGTCTTGACAATTTTGGCGACGTCTCCGATTCCGGAATCTTCCTGTGCTGTAATCTGGCGAATGTGTATCGCGACATCCGGCATACTGGGGAGCTTCAAGGTATCCTGCTGCATGGCCTGATAAATTTCCACCAGGAGTTTGCTCTCAGCGGATGTCAATGGAGATTCCACGACTTCATATCCAGATTTCAGTATTTCTTCTACAGCTTGGCGGCGGATGCTAAGGATCCGCGAATCAGTATTGGCCTGGATATATTCGATTTCTTCTGTGCCTGACTCGGGAAACAAGGTATGCAGGCGGCGCACTTTGGTCAGTTCATCGCGGGAACTGAGGCGCTCTTTGCTTTCGCCGGCCCCAACCAGGTTGATATCTCCTTCGAGGAGATAGATCAGCCAGTTCGCACGATTGCGTGCGGGTAGCCGTTTCCCGGCTGGCAGGCTATCGATACGCCCCTGCTTGAGAAGGAAACGGTGGTGAGCTTCACTGAGCCTGTCCAGCGGGGAAAGTCGGCCCAACAAATCCGCGTATTCTTCAGCCAATGGCATAAGATCACCTTGAGAGGTAGAAATTTCGATGGAGCGTCGGTGGAACGCCGATTCTATTTGTGAGGATGACGCCGGTTTGCTACACTCGCGCGCCATAAGACCTCTTCCTTCCACCCTATTGATTACCTGTGGGCAGGGTTCATGACGCGTTTCATTTTTATCACCGGTGGCGTAGTGTCCTCATTGGGTAAGGGTATCACTTCCGCCTCGCTGGGGGCTATCCTGGAAGCGCGTGGCCTGCGCATTTCGATGATGAAGCTGGATCCCTACATCAATGTTGATCCAGGTACTATGAGTCCATTTCAGCATGGTGAAGTGTATGTGACAGGTGATGGCGCTGAAACTGACCTGGATCTTGGGCATTATGAGCGTTTCATGCGTTTCCGGGCTAATGCCCGTAACAATTTTACCACCGGGCGGATCTATGAAAATGTGATTCGCAAGGAACGCCGGGGCGACTATCTGGGCGGCACTGTTCAGGTTATTCCGCACATTACCGACGAGATCAAGCATTCCATTCGCGAAGGCGCAGGTGATGCGGACATCGTGCTGGTGGAAATCGGTGGAACCGTCGGCGATATCGAATCGCTACCCTTTTTGGAAGCCATCCGCCAGATGGGGGTAAAATTGGGCCGAGATCACACTTTATTCATTCACCTCACTTTGGTTCCTTATCTGCCTACCTCCGGCGAGATCAAGACCAAGCCGACCCAGCATTCAGTCAAGGAATTGCGTTCCATCGGCATTCAGCCGGATATCCTGATTTGCCGGAGTATTCAGCCTTTGCCCGAAGCGGAGCGCCGCAAAATTGCTCTGTTCACAAATGTCGAGGAAAAGGCGGTCATTTCGGCCATCGACGTGGACAATATCTATAAATTACCTTTATGGCTGCATGCCCAGCGCCTCGACGAGCTGGTCGTGCGCAAATTTCATCTGGAAACACCTCCGGCGGATTTGTCTGACTGGAAAAATGTGGTCAATGCGATGGAATTCCCCGAATCCGAACTCGTGATCGGCATGGTGGGAAAATATGTCGAGCTGACCGAATCCTACAAATCCTTGAATGAAGCACTGACCCATGCCGGCATTCACACGCAAACACGAGTTCTTATCCGTTATATCGATTCGGAAAAAATCGAAACGGAAGGCACTGGACTGCTGGAGGATCTGGATGCCATTCTCGTTCCGGGAGGGTTCGGCAGCCGGGGTGTGGAAGGGAAGATACGGGCGGTGCAATATGCTCGGCAACAGGCGATTCCATTCCTGGGAATCTGCCTGGGTATGCAGGTGGCGGTGATTGAATATGCGCGCAATGTCGCTGGCCTGGATGGAGCCAGCAGTACCGAATTCGATCCCGATACCCAGCATCCGGTTATCGCATTGATTACCGAATGGCAGAACCATACCGGACGTATCGAAAAGCGCAATACCCAATCCGATCTTGGTGGCACGATGCGGCTTGGTGCACAGGAATGTCGGCTGCGACCGGGAACCCTGGCGCAACGAACCTATGCCGAAGACGTCATCGCCGAGCGCCATCGCCATCGTTATGAGTTCAACAACAGTTATCGTCTGTTATTGGAGGGGGCCGGACTGATCGTTTCCGGAACTTCTCTCGATAATAACCTGATCGAAGTGATTGAGTTGGAAGATCATCCCTGGTTTCTGGGTTGCCAGTTTCATCCGGAATTCACTTCCACCCCGCGGGATGGGCATCCGCTATTTGGCGGATTTGTTCGCGCAGCCAAGGATTACCATGCCCGAAGTCGCCAAACGGGAGAATGTCAATGAAAATTGCAGATTTCGAGGTGGGTCTTGACAAGCCCTTATTTCTGATTGCAGGCCCCTGTGTCATCGAAAGCGAAATGCTGGCCCAGGAAACCGCGGGACAACTACAGGAAATCACGATTAGGCTGGGAGTTCCATTTATTTATAAGTCATCCTTCGACAAGGCTAACCGGTCATCAGGGGAAAGTTTCCGCGGACCCGGGCTGGAACGTGGACTGGCTATCCTCGAAGGAATCCGCCAACATTTTGGTGTACCGGTGTTGACCGATGTGCATGAAGATACGCCGTTAGCGGAAGTCGCTGCGGTAGTCGATGTCTTGCAGACGCCGGCCTTCCTATGCCGCCAAACCAACTTCATTCACAATGTCGCCAGTCAGGGATTGCCGGTTAATATCAAAAAAGGACAATTTCTTGCGCCCTGGGACATGCAGCACGTGGTTGCCAAGGCCCGGGCGACGGGCAATGATCGAATTATGGTCTGCGAGCGCGGCGTTTCATTTGGATATAATAATCTGGTTTCTGACATGCGTTCATTAGCTATCCTGCGAGGAACCGGCGCTCCGGTTGTTTTTGATGCTACCCACTCGGTTCAGTTACCCGGCGGGCAGGGGGGTTTTTCGGGGGGGCAGCGTGAATTCATTCCTGTACTGGCGCGCGCGGCGGTTGCCGTCGGCGTGGCCGGTTTGTTCATGGAAACCCATCCTGATCCGGATCACGCATTGAGTGATGGCCCCAATTCCTGGCCCCTGGATCGTCTGGAGGCATTGCTCGAAACGCTCACCGCATTAGATCATTTAGTCAAATTACACCCATTCCCCGAGTCTGATTGACTCAAAATCCAATCCTCAGATTCTCTCAAGGAAGATGCTTGCAATGTCTGGGATTATGAACATGGCTACCTGTGAATCGCTGAATTCCAGAGTCACCCCACCCGCGGCCAGTCGTATTGGCCAATGGCTGTGCGCTGGTTCCTGATACAATCAACTGATACGATCCGAGGAAGTGCCTGAATCCTGGAAGCCTTTCCGGGATGCTCCGTTTTGAGTGCTAACCGCCTGGTTCGGGTAGTGGGTAATGGGGGTCAGTCACCATGAAATGGTTGTTTGCAGTATTACTGGGCTTGTTGGTGTTATTACAATACAAGCTCTGGTTTGGTGACGGTAATCTAAGCGAGGTCTATCGGTTGCGCCACAATATTACTATTCAGCAACAGGAAAATGATCATTTGCTGATGCGCAATCAGGCCCTGGCCGCCGAAGTGACAAACCTCAAGCGGGGAACCGTGGCCGTTGGCGCGCTGGCGCGCAGCCGTTTGGGAATGATCCGTAAGGGTGATACCTTTTTTCAATATATTTCCCCTTCGGCTAGAGGCGCACGCAATCGTGCTGATTGATCGTCATTTGTTTCGGCCACTCCGATGAGCGGGGCGCTGGCTATTTGCCTGATGGCCCGTCATGTTTGTCGATCTTCAAGGGAAGAGGCTGGTTCCACTCAAGCCATCCCGCTACAAATCAAAGCATGACCGGGATGACCGACCAGGACCCCATGGAGGGTCTTATTTGCTGGGCGGTTATTCCGGCGGCGGGGATCGGTAAGCGCATGTGTGCGGATCGGCCTAAACAGTATCTTCCTGTAGCCGGGAAAACAGTCATCGAACACACACTATCTATCTTTCTGAAGCATCCCCGGATCCGGGGAATTACCGTAGCGATCGGACCAGATGATCCCTATTGGAAACAATTGGATTGCTCCTGCGATGACCGGATCCATTTAGTGACCGGCGGTGTTGAGCGTGCTGATTCTGTTCGTAATGCGCTGCGTTCACTGGAGGGGAACCTGGATGACGAGGATTGGGTCCTGGTGCATGATGCGGCCCGCCCCTGTTTGCGCGATACGGATCTGGACCGCCTTTTAGCTGAATTGGAAGGTGATTCGATTGGTGGCATTCTCGCTACCCCTGCCCGGGATACTCTAAAGCAGGTCGGTCCTGAAGGTGAAATACAGATCACGATCGACCGTAGCCGGCTCTGGCATGCCCAGACGCCCCAGATGTTCCATTTCAAATTATTGCTTGATGCGCTTGACAGGGGCATCGCCTGCGGGCAGGTCATCACGGATGAATCATCGGTGATCGAGCAAGCAGGTTTTCATCCACGCATTGTGGAAGGGCATGCTGACAATATCAAGATTACCTGTCCGGAAGATTTGCCTTATGCTGAATGGTTGTTGTCTCGCCGTCGATAAATCGACTGGACTCATCACTCGCAAGGTTATGTGCTATAAAGGCGTGCCTTGCCCCCAGTCTTGTTCGAATTGAAACTGTAGGCGCTTGATGGCCGCTGGCCTGTCGATCAGGATGCCCACCTCGCGATTGTGTCTCAGGCTGCTCCAGGTCAGGTTCTGTGAGCCGACAAAGGCTAGTGCACGAGTCCAGATCATTTTGGCATGCAGATAAGGCAAATCCAGGATACGGATACGGATCTGTGGGTTAGTTTGTCGCAGGTGCAGGAGTACCAATCGGTCATGCCGGTCGATGGTTGCCGGTACGAGGATGCGAACAGGGCCGACATGAGATTTGAGAATACGCCCGATGCGGAAGACTTTACCGAATTCTTCTTCTTCAACATCGATCGGACCGGCTCGCGTGAGCAGCCGGGAAATTTTCCCCAAGCTGTCGTTGGGAGACAGTACCAGACGTTGTGGAATCTGGTGGCGCATGAAACCACCGTGCCAGTCGGCATCAAAGACCTGAATCAAGGCGTGGCCGATTGCCGGATTCTGACCGATCCAGAGATATTCCCGGTTTTGATGGAAGGCGGGCCAGGAGAAGTTGGCCGTGCCGATGAGATATTCCCGGCCACTGTCGATAATGAGTGTTTTCGCGTGATCGAATACATAAGGCCGATCGAAGCGTGGGGGTGATAAGCGGACACTGGCACCAGCTGCGCGCGCGGCTGCAAGCTCCTCCGGCACTTTTTTCGTCATCCGCCAGGGTTTGGCATCCAGTAAGATCCGCACCCGTATGCCCCGAGCTGTATCGTTTCGTATGGCAGAGAGTATTCTTTGATTGGTGAGTAGATAAACTTCGATGGAAACACTGCGTTGCGCTGTGCGAATTAGTTGCACCACGGGCCGTATGCCTGCACCGGGTTCGATCAATAGCATGACGGCCCCTCCATAAACAGATGGTTCGTTTATTCTATCCGAGTTGAGGTGTTAACATAAAAATCAACCCATCTCCGCGAGAATCCCCTTGCTTTAGCCAAGGGGAGGAAAGCAGGAAGTTGCCGTAGAATGTGATTTCATTATATAGCTATAATCTGTATAATTCGTGCATGAGCGATTGTACGATAAAGTATAAGAACAACCTGAATGTGGTGTATTCCTGCAAGTACCATGTTGTCTGGTGCCCAAAGTATCGGCGATCAGTGTTGGTAAAGGGTGTTGACGTCAGGCTAAAAGAAATTATGCAGGACGTTGTAAAAGAATGTGATTCAGAGATATTGGAATTGGAGGTTATGCCAGATCATGTGCATTTACTGGTTGAGGTTGACCCACAATTCGGTATTCACAAACTGATTAAGCTGATGAAAGGTCGGTCATCCCGACTAATCAGGACAGAATTTAAGTGGATTAAATCCCGGCTCCCGATGTTGTGGACGAACAGTTATTTTGTATCGACGATCGGCACCGCACCGCTTGAAGTGGTCAACCAATACATTGAGCAGCAAAAACACGTATGAAACGCACCGGCACCCCCACTTTCGTTCTGACAATTCCCCTGGTCGCGAAGCCAGGCGAAGACCGGATATTGATTGGCCGGATGGAAGCCGGAAGACGTTTATACAACGCCGCCCTGGGCAAAGCACTGCGCTGCTATAGTTTGCTAAAGCAGTCCAAAGCATGGCGGTCCGCCCGAACCTTGCCAGGCAAGAAAGCTCGCGCCACTGAATTTAACAGGCTCTCGAAAGAAGCAGGCTTTACCCCGGCTGCCACGATCACCTTTGCCCAAAATTGCAAGAATGCAGCGGGGTGGAAAGTCCAGCTTGGCTCTAACGTATCTCAGCGCATTGCGGAACAGGTCTTTGCTGCCATGCAGCAATATGCCTTTGGCGAGCGTGGCCGCCCACGGTTTAAGGGCGTAAACCGCCCACTGCACTCGCTTGAGGCGACCACCAGCGTGGCTAATATCCTCTGGAGGTCAGAGACTGGCTGTATCAGGTTCGGAGACTTGGCGCTTCCGGCAAAGCTTCCCACCAAAGAACAGGACCCGTACACGAATCAGGCCCTCACCAACCGAACAAAGTATGGCCGCGTCCTGTGGCGTAACGTGAACGGTGCGCGCCGCTGGTATGCGCAGCTCATGCAGGAAGGTATTGCACCAGCCACACGCTGTATCCGCTGGCTCTGTGGTCGGCTTGGACATTGGCCCCAGCACTATCGCTGTAGTGGGCGATGATTGTGCCTCGCCGGTAAAATTTTGTGATACCGTAATTCAGCCATGGAAAGAAACCCGGCGCTTGCAACGTGCTGGACAGGTCGAAGCGGGCCACGACCCGCAGTGTTTTAACCCGAATGGCACCTGGAAAAAAGGCCAGAGATTTACGCCTTCCAAACGGTACACGGCCAAGCGTACCGATTACGCTGAAGCTGAAAGGAAGCTGGCCGCAGAACGCAAGCGCGCACATAGGGAACTTGTAAACCAAATGCTCGGGCGGGGCAATGTCATCCAGTCTGAAACACTGTCTTATGCTGCTTTCCAAAAGAACTTCGGGAAAAGCGTAAAAGTAAGGGCACCTGGACTGTTTGTTGAGCAGTTGCGTCGCAAGGCTGAAAGTGCTGGCGGCAAGCTGATTGATTTGTCTACCTGGAGTCTGAAGATGTCGCAGTATGACCGCACCACACAGGCAGACACGAAGAAGCCGCTATCTCAGCGATGGCATGTTCTGGGTGATGGATCAGGCGTGGTGCAGCGGGATATCTATTCTGCCTTCCTCGCCCGCTGCGTGATGGATAATGGGCGCCACCCATCCCGCCTGGATACGATGTGGGCGGCTCAGAAACCTGTGCTGTTACAAACGGGGTGGATGCGTCATGAACCTGCGAAGATAGAGCCTTCGGGCAAGACCACGGTAGCGATACCGTCAGAGCAGGTTGTTTGTAAAAGAGGACTGGCCAGCGGTCATGGCCCGGATGTTGTAGCAGCAATGCGAGAGCCGGGAGACCCCGCTGGATTCGTCCTTAGAACCCCCTGTCTTTAGGCATGAGGAGGTTTAGTTGGCTATACGTTGGGTTAGAAAGCAAGTATAGGTAAGGTATTTCAGGTTTGATCCTGGAGTTCCTTTTGTTGGCTGCCCGGGGTTTTGTTGCCAAGATCTTTTATGATTTTTCCGCACACCAAAAAGGAGACAACTGTGTCAATGCAAAAGAAAAGAGTTCGCAAGGCGGTTTTCCCGGTTGCCGGCATGGGTACACGTTTCCTGCCGGCAACCAAGGCCAATCCCAAGGAAATGTTGCCAATCGTGGATAAGCCTCTGATCCAGTATGCTGCCGAAGAGGCGGTGAAAGCCGGCATCGATGTCCTGGTATTCGTGACCGGGCGCAACAAGCGTTCGATTCCGGATCACTTCGATAAGGCCTATGAACTGGAAAGTGAGCTCGAGGGGCGGGGTAAAAAGGAACTGCTCGAACTTGTCAACCACATTCTTCCATCCTATGTCAGTGCGGTTTATATTCGTCAGGCGGAACCGTTAGGATTAGGGCACGCCGTTTATTGCGCCAGACCTGTGATCGGCGATGAGCCCTTCGCAGTCATTCTAGCTGATGATCTCATTGATGCGGGTGAAGCGGGCGCGCTCAAGCAGCTGACTGACCTTTATGCCACCCATCAGCACTCTATCCTTGGCCTGGAGCGGGTTTCACCGGATGAAATCCATCGCTATGGTGTGGTAGCCGGTGAACCCCTTGGCGAAGGGCTATGGGATGTCAGGGGCGTGATCGAGAAGCCGCCCCGGGAGAAAGCACCATCGGATATGGCGGTTGTTGGCAGATACGTCTTGAACCCCCGAATTTTTACTAAAATTGAGGAAACCGGGCGTGGAGCCGGTGGTGAAATTCAGCTCACTGATGCCATTGCCGCATTGATGCAGGAAGAAAAGATTCTCGGCTGGGAACTGCGGGGAAAGCGTTATGACTGCGGTGATAAGCTGGGCTATTTGGAGGCGACTGTCGAATATGCATTCAAACATCCCGAGCTTGGGGATGGTTTCCGTGCATATCTTCGTGGACTCGTTGAACGCAAACAAATCTGAGCAAGATCCCAGGACGATGCCTGAGGATAGTTTTTCTCCAGTCACACCGGATCGGCGCGAGACCGGCTCACTGAAATGGGACGGAGTTAAAGCCCGATTCGGTCGTGATGTCTTACCCATGTGGGTGGCCGACATGGATTTTCCTGCGCCTCATGCCGTCATAGAAGCATTGAGCCAGCGTTTGCGCCATCCTATTCTGGGTTATCCTTTTCTGGGGGATACGGTGCAGGAGGCAGCAGTATCCTGGCTGTGCCAACGCCATCGTTATGCAGTGGATACACAGGAGATTTTGCTGGTTACCGGGGTGGTACCCGCGCTCTATGCGGCAGTGCGGGCATTATCCCGCCCTGGTGCAGGCGTGATCGTCATGCCACCGATTTACCTGCCCTTCATGAAAGCGGTCACGGACAATGACAGGAAGCTGCTGTCCGTTCCCCTGCATCACGCGTCGGATGGCCGATATACCATCGATTGGATGACCTTAGAAAGGTCGGCAGAGGAAGCGGATCTGTTGCTCTTTTGTTCGCCACACAACCCTGTTGGGCGAGTCTGGACAGCAGCTGAACTAGAAAGACTGGTTGCAATCTGTGATCATGCTGACTGCTGCATCGTGAGTGATGAAATCCATGCCGATCTGACCTATCGGGATACTGCACATACCCCCTTGGGGAGCCTAGCCCCTGCGGTTGTTATTCTGACTTCGGCCGGCAAGAGTTTCAATCTGGCTGGATTAGGTGGTGGAATCGCCGTGGTTCATGATGAAGATAGCAGGCAGACACTGCGCGGCGAACTTCACCGGAGCCAGATTCATGAGCCAACCTTATGTGCGCTGACAGGCATGCGCGCGGCCTGGATGAAAGCAGCATTATGGCAGGTGGGTTTACGCCACTATCTTAAAGAAAATGCGCACTTTATCGGTGCCTTCCTGGAGGTCCGTTTGCCCCGGATAACCTATGCCATCCCGGAATTCGGTTATCTTGCCTGGCTCGATGTAAGTGGGTATGGCGAAGACGACAAAATTTGGCAGCGGCTGCTCCAGGCCGGGCTTGGACTCAATGGAGCGCGGGAGTTCGGTCTTGGTGGGGAAGGTTTTCTGCGGCTTAATTTTGGAACATCCCGGGAAATTCTTGAACAAGGGTTGAGCCGCCTAGCGCGCGCGCTACTCAGTGACGACTGAGATCAAGAGCAGTCAAGAGCGGATGCCTATGCCCTTATTGAGTAGATAGAGGGCGGTAGCTCCGAGTACAATAATGAAACCACAGATCACCCCGATAGACACTCCTAGCGGGATGTCTGAAGTACCGAGCATGCCCTCTCGAAATGCGTTAACCATATAGAGGATCGGATTGGTGAGTGATGCTTTTTGCCAGAATGGCGGGAGCATGGTGATTGAGTAGAACACGCCGCCGAGGTAGGTCAAGGGCGTCAGGATGAAGGTGGGAATGATAGAGATATCATCAAAGTTATTAGCAAAGATCGCATTAATGAATCCGGCCAGAGAAAATAAGGTCGCCGTGAGCAAGGCCACTCCGATGGTAATCAGGGCGTTTGCAATATGCAGGCGGGTAAATAATAGAGAAATGATCGTAACAGCGATGCCCACACCGATACCCCGGACCACCCCGCCAATAATATAACCAAGCAGGATGAGCCAATTGGGTGTTGGAGAAACAATCAGTTCTTCGACGTAGTGGGCGAATTTGGCATGATAGAAAGAAGAAACTACATTGGCATAGGAGCTGGTGATGATCGACATCATGACCAGGCCGGGCACGATGAATTCGATGTAGCTGTACCCACCCATCTTGCCGATCCGGCTGCCAATAAGGTTGCCGAAGATCAGGAAGTAGAGAGATGTCGTGACGACAGGTGGCACGATGGTTTGTAGCCAGATGCGGGAAAAGCGCAGGATTTCCTTGATAACCAGAGTTCGCAGGGCGATAAAGTGATCTTTCATGGATGCGGGTGTTTCAGGCTGCAGCTTCGGTTGTGGTGGTTTTCTTGCGCTCATAGACCAGCGCAATGAACAGCTCTTCCAGGCGATTGGTTTTGTTGCGCAGGCTTTTGATTTCGATGCCTTGTTGGTCGAGTTGGCGAAACAGGGAGTTAAGCCCGTTGCTGCGGGGGATCTCCACTTCCAGGGTGGTCTGGTCGAGTAATCGTATGCGGTAGCCTTCGAGGGTGGGTGTACAAGCCGTTGCTTTCGTCAGATCCAGAATGATAGTCTCGAAATCCATCTGGTCTAATAGGTGCTTGATGGTAGTATTTTCGATAATCTGACCATGATTGATGATGGCGATGTTTCGGCACAGATTTTCCGCTTCTTCGAGGTAATGCGTGGTCAGTATGATAGTAGTACCTTCAGCGTTGATCTTGCGCATAAATTTCCACAGGGACCGGCGTATCTCAATATCTACTCCGGCGGTAGGTTCATCGAGGATAAGCATCCGGGGTTCATGCACCAGTGCCCGGGCGATCATCAAGCGGCGTTTCTGACCACCGGAGAGTGCGCGAGCTATTTGCCTGCGTTTCTCCCAAATCCCTAGTTCATGCAGGTATTTTTCCGCTCTTTTTAACGCCTGACGGCGAGGAATACCATAATAACCTGCCTGATTGACTAAAATTTCCTCAATGGGCTCGAACTGGTTGAAGTTGAATTCTTGTGGTACCAATCCGAGACACTTTTTGGCAGCCGATTTGTCCGTGTCCAGATCATGACCAAATATGCTCACTGTTCCCGAGGTTTTATTCACCAGTGAACTCAGAATGCCGATAGCGGTCGATTTACCCGCACCATTTGGACCGATGAGAGCAAAAAAATCTCCTTCCTTAACGTCGAGATCGATGCTGCGTAAAGCCTGAACGCCACCTGCGTAGGTTTTGGTCAGCGCGCGGATAGTGACAGCGTTTATCATGGTTTTGGCCCTGCTGATGCAGGTTTTCCTGAGATCCGGATGAATCATAAAGCGATGAAGTTTACCATAGGCGGTTTCGCCCTGTTGCCAGACCGGCACATGGATTATCGAAAAGGAGATTGAGGCGTGTTGGATCAGCCGGATAAAAAGCAACCCGTTATTGCGCTTGAATGTATCCAGGTGGAAGTCTGGCCACAATGGCTGGAGAACCAGTCACCCCGAGTAGTTTCCTGGCTAGAAAGTACGGATTTCAGGGTGGAACCAGGGCGATTCACCCTGTTGGCAAATAACGAAGGTCGGCTCGATCGGGTAGTTGCCGTTGTCCCGTCGACGGATGATCTGTGGGCTTTGGGTGACTTGCCTTCATATCTGCCGGAAGGGCGCTATCGTTTAACCGGGAAGCTGAGCGCCCAGGTGCTGGCCCAGTATGCCCTGGGGTGGCAATTGGGTGCTTATCGTTTTGATCGCTACAAAAAAATAGATCACCAGCCAGCGGAGTTGGTTGGTGATGGAATTGATGGCTGGATCGCCGTAATACGTGAATCGTCGACTCTCTGCTGGGTGCGTGATCTTATCAATACCCCGGCAGAAGATATGGGCCCCGCTGAATTGGCCGCACAAGCGAAGGCACTGGCAGAGTGGAGCGGAGCGGATTATCACATTATCGTTGATGATGATCTGCCGGGTGAAGGATTTCCAGCCGTCTACGCAGTGGGGCGGGCAAGCGTTCAGAGGCCGAGACTTATCGAATTACGCTGGGGTGAAGTTACCGCTCCACGTGTCACTTTAGTTGGCAAGGGCGTGTGTTTCGACACGGGCGGGCTTGATCTCAAGCCTGCCAAAGGCATGCGGTTGATGAAAAAGGATATGGGAGGTGCGGCATATGCCCTGGGACTCGCGCGCCGCATCATGGAAGAAAATCTTCCAGTTCGACTGCGCGTGCTGATACCGGCGGTTGAAAATGCTATCAATGGGAAGGCATTTCGCCCTGGCGACATTCTCGCTACCCGTAGCGGGTTGAGTGTGGAAGTTGATAACACCGATGCAGAAGGTCGCCTGATTCTATGTGATGCACTCACCGCCGCCGCCGAAGAAGGCCCGGGTATAGTGATCGATTTTGCTACGCTGACCGGCGCCGCGCGCGTTGCTCTGGGGACGGAGTTGCCGGCTTTGTTTGCCCGTCAGGATGAAACTGCCGCCGCTCTTTTTGCAGCCGGGCAACGGGTTCAGGATATGATTTGGCGTTTACCACTATATGCGGATTATCGCCCACAACTCGATAGCCCGATAGCGGATTTGCTTAATTGCAGTATCTCGTCTTGCGGGGGCGCTATTACTGCGGCATTGTTTCTGGATCAATTCCTGTCGAGCGCTGTCGACTGGGTTCATTTAGATGTCATGGCCTGGAATGAACGCCAGCGCGCGGGGCGCCCGATAGGTGGCGAGGCCATGGGACTACGAGCAGCGTTTGAGTATCTGCGCGCTCGCTATGCCTCGCCATGAGGGCTGCCAATTCATCGGCGCATCGTTTGTGTGTTGCGCCGATGATGGATTACACGGATCGCCACGCCCGCTATTTGTTGCGCTTGATGAGTCCGCACGCCTGGCTCTATACCGAAATGGTGACCGCGGCAGCGATCGTGCATGGGCGCGCAGAACATTTGCTCAAATTTGCCCCCCTGGAGCATCCCGTGGCTTTACAATTAGGTGGCAGTCATCCCCGCAACATGGCGACTGCCGCAGGGATTGGTGAACAGTTTGGATACAGGGAAATCAATATCAATGTGGGCTGCCCCAGTGATCGGGTACAGTCCGGGCGTTTCGGTGCTTGTTTGATGGCTGAACCTGAACTCGTAGCCGAATGTGTGCAGGCTATGCGTGCGGCAACCACTTTGCCGATCACCATCAAAACCCGCCTGGGCATTGACACCCATGATGATTTCGAAGATTTGTGCCGGTTCGTCGAAATGACAGCCCATGCCGGATGCCGCCTGTTTATTATTCATGCCCGCAAGGCCTGGTTGGAGGGCTTGAACCCGAAGGAGAATCGGGAAATTCCACCGCTTGATTATGCACGTGTTTACCAACTGAAAAGAGAATTCCCGGAACTTCAAATTATCCTCAATGGCGGCATCCGCAGCCTGGAAGTCATTGATGAAGCGCTTTCGTCTCTTGATGGGGTGATGATCGGGCGCAAGGTTTTTGAAGATTTTTGGTGGATCGTCGCTGCGGAACAGCATCTCTATGGGCAAGTCTTCGATCCGGACCGCGAAATGGTATTGACCCAATATCGGGATTATTGTGTGGAGGAAATGGCGCAAGGTATCTCTTTGGCTTATCTCACACGCCATCTGGGCGCTTTAGCCTGCGGGTTGCCGGGCGCACGGCGTTTTCGGCGCGAGCTGGCCGAGGGTGCTCGCCAGCCCGAAGTGACTGCAACCTTGATTTTGGAGGTATGGCATAGGGCATTCCACTCGTTCGCCTGACAATAGGTTATTCACCCGGTTGGGAAATGATGGAAATGTATTTCCGGGTGGATTTCCAGGATGGTCAGCGCCGCTCCCTTGAAGCTTCCGGCATAGACTGCCCCCGTATCGAGGAAACAGACATTCTCTACGATCAGGGCTTCAGGGACAGGGGTATGTCCGACGACCAGCAGATTCACCCCTTCGACTGCTGCTGTACGCCGATGCTGTAAAATCCGATTAATACGCTTGCGAGACCAGAGTGCAAATTCCCGGAAATGTTCCCAGGAGGGCAGTTGGGTGGTGAAAGTTGACCACTGGATATTTTCGGGTATATCGGCATGAACGATACCGATTTTCCCTGGTACCGTATGGATATCGATGGTATAGGGGAGTGCGTAGAAAGGATTTTTGAAGGTTTCGCGTTCCGCTGCGCTGATTTCCAGCCACCAGTCGGCGCCAGCGCGAATGATCCAGTCAGGATCGATATTTTCGGTTTCAAGCGCGTCTAGAAGCATGGCTTCATGATTGCCACGCACTGCGTAAAACCAGGGTTGTGCGAGAAATTCCAAGGCCCGGTAGGATTGGGGCCCGCGATCGATCAAATCACCTACGCTAAATAGTCGATCCCGTTGCGGATCGAACCCAATGGTATCCAGTGCGCGTTCAAGTGCACTAAATTCACCGTGAAGATCGCCAACACAAAAATCCCGGCCCCGCTGATTGACAGGTAGGCTCTGGTGAAATTGATAGGGTGCGTCAGGAGGGTGCATACATTATTGGGTCGTATAGGGATAAAATAGGAAGCTTCGTATTTTCAGGTGGGTAAAAGTGCATTAATTGGGTGGCAATTCTGGATTGGAAGCCGGTTTGGATGGTTCTTCTGATGCAGAATTGACTTTATTTCCAAGTCAAGAGTCAAGTCGGGCCAGGCCGATCTAAAGATAGGCTTGCCGGCTTTCGTTTTTTGAGTAAGTCAATCAATATCCATACGCTGCAGGTCGGTCATGTGAATGAAGAATTAAAACAATACGCTCCCGAACTGGAAGCAATCATTTCCGCCATCCATCGTGCGACTGCTGTCATCGGTATTTTAAGTCTGCTGGGTTTTGTCCTGGGTGGTTGGTTGTGGTATTTGCATCAGCATGGCTGGGCCCTGGGAGTGGTAGTCGTGAGCTATCTGTTTTTCCGCCTGTACCCCTTACTGTCCTTGCAGTGGGCGCGCTGGCGGGCGAGTGACGATGTGCATGAAACAGAGGCCCTTACCCTGCTTGAACGACACCTGCGGGGGCAAAATAAGCGTCGCGTATTGCTGGGGATCGATGCCTGGCTCAGGGACCACCGTTCAGAGAGAAATTGATTCCCCTATTTTTTGGCTCAGGATACGGTTCAGCGTTTCGATCAGCTCCCCTTGATTGCGATCATCGATCCAGATTTTATGTTCCGGATCATAGGAAAAATGTGCCGGCCCCTCTGGTGAGGCCAGCCAGAACTGTTGGGCGGCTTCCTGACGATTGAAGATCAGAGTTGAGCCATCATCAAATTCGATGGTCAAAACGCCATCGATCAGATCATAATCAAGGTCATCGAGTGCGTCGATAGCGGCCAATCGATCCAGAATATCGTCCAGGGTCTCGCTGGCGAGAATAGAAAAATTTTGGTGGGTCATGAGGTGGATTTTTGTACCTCTTTTTTACTGGTCAGGATGGCAATCAAAAATGACAGCCAGGCAAGAATGAAAGCGCTACCCCCGAAGGGGGCCAGTATGCCGATCCTGGAGAAGCCACCCAGGGTGAGTACATACAGGCTGCCAGAAAACAGAATGATTCCCGCGAACATCAACCATCCAGAGATGTTGAGCCAAACTTTCGAGCTCAGGTGAGCGGCACTGATACCAATCAGAATCAACCCGAGCGAGTGATAAAATTGATAATGCACAGCGGTTTGATAGATTGAAAAACTCATCGCTGAAGCATGATTCCTTACGATATGTGCGCCAGTCGCCCCAAGAATAACGGCGCACATGGCTGACAGGGCGCCCAGAAAAGCAAAAGTACGATTCATTTGTGTTTTATCCCTATGAGGGAGAGGAATTACTTAGGCAGGATTCTGAGAACATCAGCTATTCCCCCATTGATGGGGTCCGGTTGTCAACCAATTTGGTCGGAGTTATGCCACCATATAAATCATGGCGTACGCTAACATAATTTGTGCGATATTGTAGCGGGTTAGTCATAAATTTTCACCGTCGTTGTCAGGCCAGAGTGCTGGGCAGCATAGCATTTCATATGGCGGAGGGGGTGGGATTCGAACCCACGGACGGTTGCCCGCCGCTGGTTTTCAAGACCAGTGCTTTCGGCCACTCAGCCACCCCTCCGAAGCAAATCGGAATGATTGAAAACATTGCACCTACTCAGTCGGCTACCCAACTGAAAAGGCATTTATCAATGTCGGTACCGAATTTTACCTTTTGTGAATCATCTATGCTATCTTCGCCACCCGATTTTTAGAGTTTAAATGACGCCGTGCGGATAAGGCTCAGTTGTGATCGTGGCGATTTGCAGAGCGAATTGTGGCGAGTCGCCAGCTTGCTGCAATTGCCTCTGCTCACCGGTTATCCCGATGCAGTTGATGCCGTGCTTGAACTTTCTGCCGAAGGCTGGATTTTGCATGCCCCAAGAGTCGGCGGATTGGGACAGTTGCGGCTTGATTATTCCCATGGGAGAACTGCCTGGCGGTTACGCCAAGCGGGGCGAAAGTCTCCTTTGGCGCGGGCCGTGGGGATAAAACCGGGTCAGCAGCTTAAGGTAATCGATGCGACCGCAGGGCTGGGGCGGGATGGTGCGATTCTGGCTACCCTGGGGTGTCAGGTTACAATGATGGAACGCCATCCGGTCATGGCGCTGTTGCTGGATGATGCGCTAAAGCGATCTGGCCATGCCGAGTTTTCCCAGAGAATCCATGTGATCCACCAGCAGTCTGAACGCTATTTGGAGCAAATGGTTGAACCGGCGGATGTGGTCTACCTCGATCCGATGTATCCACACCGACAGAAGTCAGCCTTAGTCAAACAGGAAATGCGTATTCTTCGCGCTCTTGTGGGTGCAGATCACGATGCAGGTAAGTTACTGGCAGCGGCACTCACTTGCCCGGTGCCGCGAGTCGTCATTAAACGCCCTCGCGTAACACCCCCTTTGTTGGGCTCTTCTCCCTCCTTTTCGATCAAAAGCCCTAATACTCGTTACGATATCTATTTGCAGAAGGTTGGCGTTAAGTCCTGAATAGAAACATCCTTTGCAGGTGATGATCACCAGTGAACTCATGGATAAGAGCTGTCAATATATGACTGCCTAGATAGACCCAGGCTACGTAGGAAATCGTTATATGAATCAAGCCCAATTGGGTGTTCAATTCATAGTTTTGGGAGGTGACGCCAATAATGGAGTGTGAGGGTAGGTTGAAAAGCAGTAGCAGCCCGGTAATTCCCATCAGGGAAAAAATAATCAGGCCGATTCCATGCCAGAAGTTGGCCAGACCGGGTACTGATCCACCTGATGGCAGCTTTAACCTGAATATATTTTTAATATCCACAAAAACCGGCTGTATGGCCTGAGGTGCCCAGGGGAAAAACAGGGAAAACTGGCCTTTTGCGAATATCCACATCCATTCGATGACCAAAATGATGATGGCTGCAATACCCCCTCCTTCATGCAGATAGAGATAGGTATAACTTGCATGGGTAAACAATCCCATAATCATCTGATAAGTCATGATGGCCGCCAGTAGCCAATGCAGCAGTTTGGTCGTATGGTCCCATTCCTTATACTCAGTCGATGTCGTTTCTTCCATAATCAATCTCCTCATTGTTTACAAATGAGCCGGGTTTATGCCAGCCCGATGCATAAGCTGCCGGGGTTAAGTGGGGAACCGTTACCGCATCAGACCATGATAGAGGATGGGTTTTGGTTTTTCGAGGTAGTCTGCGTGAGTTATCAATCCCTATTAAGGAGGCGAGCAGATTTTTCGTAGCCCACCCCATCTCATGGGGAACAGTGGTGGGGGGTTAAAGTTCAATGATAGCTGGTTTTCCCCGGCGTCACTCTTCCTTTGCTGGAAAATGAAGTACCTGCGCGACCCATGGCTATCAGCGTGAGTAATGATCGGGTGGACTCAATCACCATGAACGGTGATCCATAGGTACCGTTCATGGGGTTGCTGCCGATGTTCCCAAAGAAACACCCCTTGCCAGGTGCCAAGCAATAACTGCCCGTCACGAACGGGTAGTGTCAGATCAGTACCGGTGAGCGCCGTGCGAATATGCGCCGACATATCGTCAGGACCTTCATTTCGATGGATGAAGGCTGAATTTCCATCTGCCACTAAAGATTGCATAAAAGTTTCCAGATCGCGCTGCACATCCGGATCGGCATTTTCACAGATTATCAAGGAAGCGCTGGTATGTTGGACGAAAATATGGCACAAACCCATTTGAATACCGGATTCATGTACTCGAATGGAAATTATCCTGGTCAATTCCTGAGTACCACGTCCGGGGGTGGAGACCTGAAGTTTATATTGTTGGGTTGGCATGTTTAGTTTCCTGTCGGCATATCGAGTGATCTTAATCCGTCATGGATAGCTCTTAGGCTGTGGGATCGCAGACTAGATCATCTTACAAGGTGGGTTAACAATCTGTAGCATAATGGGATTTTTATCAGGAGGAATCTCGAATGAAGTGGGAGTTAGTCGAAAAGGAGGTCCTTTACCAGGGTTTTTATCGTCTACTGAGAATGCGTATACGGCATACCTTGTTTCAAGGGGGGATGAGTCCACTTGTCGAGCGGGAATTACTGAATCGGGGGTATGCCGTGGGAGTTTTACCCTATGACCCCCTTCGGGATGAGGTGGTTTTGATCGAGCAGTTCCGTATTGGTGCCATCGAGTCTCCGAGAAGTCCTTGGCTGGTTGAAATCATAGCCGGCCTGATCGACCTCGGAGAATCACCACAGGAGGTGGCGCGCCGGGAAGCAGGAGAAGAGGCGAATTGTACTTTGCAGCAGATGGAACAGATTTTCAGTTACTATTCCAGCCCCGGTGGCACTGATGAGCGTATTATCCTGTTTATCGCCCGGGTGGATGCTCACGGTATCGGTGGTATTCATGGTTTGGCCAAGGAAGGAGAAAACATCAAGGCTCATGTGATCTCAGCCGAGAGTGCCTTTGGACAGGTGCGCCAGGGCCTGATCGATAATGCAATGAGTATCATTGCATTGCAGTGGTTGGAGTTGAATCGTGTGAGATTGCAGGCTATCTGGGAGTAATTTTTACTGACAAGACCCCTTCCGTTCGAAAACCGGCAAGGGTTAAGCCGCAAGCCGGGATAATAGCTGTCACCAGGGATATTTTAATCGAATGATTAGCGGTTGTTCCGGAGATTGTGCGTCAAAATATTTCTGACTATGATTCCACGAGTCTGTTTCCAGAGCCAGTGGCGGATAGAACTCGTTCCACCACTGGCGAGTCCAAGCAGAAACGCATCGATTAAAGGACGTTGTTCGGGTTCCAAAAGCCACAGTGGCCACAGCTCATGTCGAGATGCCCGCCGTAGTCGCTCCCGGGCTGTATTCAATGGGTCAAGCGGCGTATCCATAAACTCAGAACCCATGCGATGAAGAGAAAAAAACTACCTACGGAAACCAGGCTCCCTATGGGACCAATCAATAAACTCAACCAGCGCTCCAGACCCCATAGCACCAGAATCAGACCCACGAACAGACTGGATGCCGCGACCAGAGTCAAAGAAAGACCCCACACCAGACGCGCTGCGTGACGCTTTAACTTCTGACCCTCCAGTTCCAGGAGATCCAGGAGAGCCAGAAGCCATTCCGTCAGGTAATTCAGCGCTTATTTCCTAAATCGAATAATTTAGCTATGACGAAACCAATCCCAAATGCGGTTAATAGACTGATCATGGGGCGCCCGCTGACAGAGCATCCGAGGCGATCATAATATTCTTTTCCACGATGCCCACCTGCGCCTACACGCTCCCGCAGGCGTTCGCGCGCATTACCTAATTGCCCATTGAGTTGTTCTTTAGTCTCCTGGGCGCGTTCAGCCCCCAGATCTTTCAGCGTTGTGGCCAGATGCGCCATGTCTTCGCGCAGTTTGTTGAAATCTTCCCGCAAGTTATGGAGATCTTCTTTAGGTGCTTCAGCCATGATGATATCCTCAAGTTTAGATTTCATTTAGTCTATCGCTTTACCCAAGACAAAGAAATATCTATTTACCTCATTATAGCTATAGCTAGCTGCTTGGATTTTAAGGGGGAAGGTTAGGTGGTGGATGAGGTAGAGAATACCGATGATGACAATGGCACCAATGATCAGGGAAAGGCCAAAATGCCGACTAATAAAGGTGATGATCTCCGCTCTCTGGCGTTCCATTTGAGTGTGCCAATAAAAATAATGCCTGACGATCAGACCCAGCGCGATGATACCGATTATTCCCAGAGCGAAAGCTGGAGCATAATGCTGTAACCAGAACAGGATGAGCGGGAGGTAATTGCCAAAAAAATAACCAATGATGATGAATTCACTGATACCGATGATGACCGCAGGCGTGTTAAAACGTAGGAAAGTGGAATAGTTGAGCCGGAAAATACCCGCTAAGGCGGGGGTAACCCAGGAGAGCGGGCCACTCAAGCGAGCAATAAAAACGGCAAATGCACCACGCTGACGAAAGAAATCAATCCCTTTCTGATAGTTTTTTCGGTGTATCAGGCGTCCGATTACGGGCCAGTGCGAAAGAAAGTCAAAAAGGCGCATGCCAAAGCGCCGCCCCAGCCAGTAGCTGGCATTATCTCCTAGAATACCACCTGCATAGAGCGCGGCCATGACAAGCCAGATATCCAACACCTTGATGCCAGCCAACAAGGCTCCGGCCAAGAATACGATTTCACCTAAAACCAATAATGAGAAAGGAATCAATGTTTCTAAAAAAGCACCAATGAACAGCAGTCCATAGGCTAGTCGACGATGCTGCTCGAGTAATTGTAGTAGGGACTTGATTGAGCCGAAATCAGCGAATGACATCATAGGGACGATGGGATTTGAGACGCATGGGTAGCAAGGCTTCAATGACCCATCGGACTCCCTGGCGCAGAAATCCGCGCGCTTTGAATCGCCGGATCGATGTGGATACCTGATTGGTAGGTAAAAAGAAAAAGCGGCCATAGCGCCGGGCTTCACGAAGAAACGTGAGATCCTCCGCTAAATGGAGGTCCTCACGGTAGCCAATATCACGAGCCACCGCAGTACGGGCAATCTGGATGGCAAATGAAGTCTTGGTCAATCGATGGATGAGGTTAAATATTCTAAACCAGGTGCGTGCATACCAGTGATTGCCGGGGTGTGGATGAATGGCTGCCGTGCCAATGCTCAATCCATGATCTGCATAGCGATTCAGCCAGACATTAAGATGGCGGAGGAAATGGGTTTTCAGGCGAGTATCGGCATCACACAATATGACCCATTCCGATTCCGGGGATAACGCAGCAAGACCAGCATTTCGTGCCCGGGAAACTCCCCGGGCGGATTGCAGTACCTGAATTCTCCCCTGACCCGGTGGAGAGGCCGCAATGCGCCGGGCGATTTCCAGGGTAGCGTCGGTAGAGCCGTTTTCAACCACGATGATTTGCATGTATTCCGGTGGGTAATGCTGGCGAAGCAGGCAATACAATGTCGCGGCGAGCTCATCTTCTTCGTTGTGTGCAGGAACGATTACGGAAATGAAATGCTGGTGAGTTTGGCGGTCGATGACCTCGCTGATTTTCTTTAGTGAGTCTGCCGTTTTCCAGGGAGGGTGGAAAAGCCGGGTCTGGCTACATTCCTGTAAGGCCTTCAGGAGGTTGTGGGTTTCCTTTTGAGGTCGGGCGGCGAAGTGACCGAGACTACCCAGATAATAGGCCAGGTATTCCTGCTCGGTTTGATTGGGCGTTGGAATTAACAGTGCCTGTTTGCCGTGTTCGACTAAATCCATCACGGTGGTATAGCCGGCCCGGGAAATGATACAGCACGCGCGATTGAAAAGCTCATATCGTAGAGTGCCTGCCGCTACGGCATAGATGGCGAGATCATCCCGGGAGAATTTCATATAGTTGGATGCAGGATTGTCGGCATTTCCCAGTATGAAAACTTTTTTCCCTGGAAGATCCTGGGCTTGCCCAAGCAAGCTCAGGATCAAGGAGCCTTTATGCTCCAGCAAATAGCCACTGAGGATGAACAAATAGTCGATATCTCTGGGTAAATCGAGATGTGGGTAGGAAGACAAGATGCCAATGAAACTGTGTTGAGTGCGATGGAGATTGGGCGTATGCGCCAGATTACCTGCCAGGCTGGTATCGGGGTTGGGGTAATCGGGAATGAACAAGTGATCAAAATGGCGTAGCGCCGAAATATTCAGATGTTCGATAATCCAGGAGACTCCCCGTAACCTCCTGGGTGGGATGAAGGCGATCTGATGGGAAAGAATAAAGGAAGGTGCCCAATGGCTGTAAAATCCATAACGACCATCGCTGAATATAAAATCATAGCTAGCGGCAATGGTCTCAATATAGTGATGTTCGCGCCTTATCCTGATCCAGGTTTTAATCAGGTCCAACGCCAGGTAGGCATACAGACGCCAGCCGTTGCCCCGTTCCAGTGGAGGGTAATCGGCCATCTCTTTGAATTCGATAGTCGGTTGGCCGGAGAGTTCCTGCTTCAGGAAGGCCAGTGCGTTGCCTGATGAAACAAGAGTCAGCGCGTAGCCGCGATCAATGTATTCGTGAATAATGGTCAAACTACGAGTGGCATGCCCAAGACCAAGTGAGCTGATGGCAAATAGAGCACGGTGGGAGCAGGGGGTTGGCATATAATTTGCCTTTTGAATATATCAATACTTCTGAGCCGGGAGGGCTAGACCTGTTTATCGGGACCGGTGGCAAATCGGATCTGTGGGCCTTTTATTTATTCGCGTACCGGCATGACCAGGTAGATATTTTGTGGATGATCCAGATCTTCTGTATTAGTGTATTTCAGTGGATCCTCGGGGATATGCAAGATGAGGTCATTGCTGTCACAGTGGCTTATCATGTCAATCAGATAAGTGGCTCGGATGGTTGTGTGGACATTATTTTCCACTCGGGCTGGTAACCATTCCACCGATTCCTCGTTATTACCGAACACGCCAATCGCCTGTTCATCCTGTGCGGATTTTAACGTGATATTCGCCATCTCTTTTTTGCCGCCCAGGGACAGTGCATTAATGGCGTAGATCCGGCGAACCGATTCCAGCAAGGCATCACGGTTTACGGTGATGGGGGTCCGTTGATCTGCCTTGATCAGACTGCGCCAGGCGGGATAGCGGCCTTCGATCAGGGCGGTCTCGACACTGATCTCATCCGCTTCGATGCGAAGACGGTTTTCTTTTGCCTGAATGTGGGCTTGAGTGCCCCTCAAGCCACGTATCACATGTCGAATCGACGCATTGGGAACAATCATGCCTTGAGGGCCGTTTGACACATGATAAGCGGCCAGCCGATGAGCATCCGTGGCAACGATAAAATCGCCATCGAAATAAGCACCATTCAGATAATATCGGGTGTCTTTATCTGCCGCCGCATAAGCAATATGTTCCATGGCCCGGGCGAGGATGCCGCTATCCGCGAGGATGGTTTCGAGTCCCTCGGTATGAATGTCCGGCCAGTCCTGATGAGGAAATAATGGAATCTTGTAGCGTGAGCGCTGACCGGATACTGACAGGATGGCTTCCTGATCTCCGATGGTCAACGTTAAATCGTTACCGGGGCGGTTGCTGGCTGCATGTAGCGTCGGGTAGTGCAAGGCCACTTTAAACGGTTTGGCCGCAAGGCGGACCTTCCGGGTTACGCTGATATCCAGGGTCGTCGTCTGGAATTGGATGGTTTCTCCATCAGATTCAAGCAGTCCATATTCCATCGCCAGGCTGGTTCCCTTGGCGGAAGCAACACCATCGCTCAGTAATTCAGTCCAGATTGCGGAAGAAAGGGTAATTGTGGTCATGCGACCTGGTTCCTTTGCGTCAGATTTAAAGCCGACTGGACAGAATAGCGAAAACTATTGTCAATGGCCATTAGTTCGGCTTTATCTGGGAAAATTAGATCGAAAATAAACGGGCAGAAAATATTCCAGTTTCCGGGTTCAGATGAGAAATTTATGCGGGATGTTACCGATCTGGAGTAGTTGTAGCACCTACCGAGATAAGCATTCCTCCCCATGTCATGCAGGCTCTGGGTCATGGATCATATCGTATTCAGCAACGCCAGGAACAATTGAGTAGACGCGATTATTCCTGGTGTTCAAATGCTCTTTGCAGCAGGATCTGAAGACCCATCCTGGAGAAGTACGGTAGTTCGTATTGCCGGGCTGAAAGGTGGCTCATTGAATCAGAAAAATACCATCCACTTCGTATTTTACCAATTATCGCAGAAGAGGGCTCGACAAGTGGGGCCCAGCGGGTGACCTCTGGACCGACCAGCAGGGATAAGATTACCAGGGGGCATAAGGCGGAGCATCCAATCCAAAGCTGAATGCAATCCCGGAAGCCAGGCTTGCCACAGAACGAAGTTCGTTACGCAAAAATACCGCTAGTGCTGCCTTATTGTCCCATCCGGGTTTTGGCTCTGCTTCCCGGACCAATCGCCAGCCGCGGGGCACCGGCTCTATCAATCCGGCCCGGACCAGCCATTCAAGCCGCCGGCCACTCTGATCGGCAGCATCGGGGGCAACCCGTAATCCGGCTGTCGTCAATGCTCTTTTCATTGAGCGGGCAAAAAGAGTGAATTTTTCCTGGGTAAGGATTTCATCCCTTTTGGCATGCAAGGCATAGTGTGCAACCACATGGGAACCGGTCACCGTTGTTGCCCGGAGGATACCTTGAGCGACCTGCGCGTCAAATGTCCGGCGGTCGATAAAATCGCCAGTCCGGAATGGTTCGCCAGCATGTACGAATACCCGCATACGCCCCGCAGCACTGGGATCATAGGCAATCCCAACAGGCATTACAGGTAAGCCTCCACCGGCAGTTTGAGTTAGTCGATAGGCACCTGCCCTAGGCCGCTGGAAGTAGCCATCCGGAGAATTCGCGCCCTCAGGGGCAACCATCACTGCTTCCCCGGCAGCCAGAGCGCGCGAAAAAACGGCAAGATGTTCATTGATTCTGCGCCTTTCAATAGGTTTGAAAGATGTGAATGTTTTCCGATTCAATCGTCGGTGTCCCCAGCCTCCACCAATTAATTCTTCGAACTGATGCTCGCGACGAAGCAGCCAGGAAATGGGCTGATTTAGATCGACACCGGCACTAGCCAGCCGTTGTGACCACCAGCGGTTCAGTACTGTGCCTAGAGGCAGATCACCAAGCCACTGCCGAATATCCCTGAGCACGATCGCTAGGCTTTGTTCGGGAATTCGGTGAATCGGATGCGCTTTAAATACCTTAAGTATGCGATCCAGCGGGATTAAGGGAGAAATAAGCCGAGGTCCCAGAAGCCAGGGCGATGACCAGTAATGCCATAAAAAATCCGGGTAGAAAAGATCTTCGCGGGCCACAAAGTGGGGTAATACGCCGGTAATCTTCCATCCGACGCGATGCCCAAGGAAAACACCCAGAATGGGAATATCGGCATCACGACGATGGTTGGCGGCGATCAGACAGGGTTGTGGAATATTTTCTGGTAATCCGCTTTCTTCGATGTGAAACAGCGAACGTACGGCTCGGTCGAAGCCGAGCAGGAAAACTCGGGCAGGGAGGTTTGGAGTTTGCTTTGGATAGGGCTGCAATGAGGGTACTCCATAAGTAGAAACCAAGAATACGGGATAATATTCAGTATTTTACTTCTTGATGTATTATTTATTTACCGGGTAAACTCAATGATAACTAAATGCCAGGTAGACGATCTGGACTATCGGCTAAAAAGTGCATATTTGATTATCGAGACGGATGAGCCGGGAAATGTGAGTATAAATTGAAAGGAATGGCGTGTTTCCCTCATGGGGTTTTGCAGCCCTGGTGGAGCGGCATGCTGTGCGCCAATAATGGGCAATATCTTCCAGGGCGTGGATGCCTGGTGCGCCTGCCAAAATACAATGAAGAAACAGGTATGGGAAGATTTGTTCCGAGGGAGCCTATGAGTCCCAATTGCCCCACCCTTCTTGTCGATATTTTTGGGAAGTCTGTTAGTCCGGTTCTCCAAAGCGTTGGGCGATCAGGTTTTCGAGCGCATTGAGGGCGGCCTCTGCATCTTCCCCTTCGGCATAGAGTGCGATCTTGCTGCCTTGGCTGGCGGCCAGCATCATGACACCCATGATACTTTTTCCATTGATCCGCCGCCCTTTGTATTCAACTTCAATAGGGGCGTTAAATTGGGATGCCAGGCTTACAAATCGGGCTGCCGCCCGGGCATGCAGGCCTAGACGGTTGATAATAGTGGCTTCACGCTGAAGGACCATGGGAAATATTCTCTTTGGAAGTCCTGGTAAGACAGTTTAAAACACCATCTTGCCCACCGCTTAATGCTTTTTTAGCCATAGCACTGAGGTCGAGATCCGGATAATTCAGAATACGGATCAGCATAGGTAGATTGAGACCGGCGATGATGTTTACCTGGGGTAGCTGGCCCAGTCGACAGGCAATATTACTGGGAGTGGAACCAAATATATCGGTAATAATCAAGACGCCATGACCTTGGTCGACTTGCCGCAGAGATTGGTGGGCCTGAGCAAAAACTTTGTCTGGATTAGCTGAGAGCGATACTGAAATTTGAGACAATGACAGCGGGAGAGAACCCAGTATGCTATGTGCCGTATCGACCAGATCCCTGCCGATATTGCCGTGGGTTATGAGTAAAATGCCAACAGACATGAGAAGAAGAGACTACTCGGATTGTCAGCCAAGAACAAGCTGTGAAGTGAATATTTATGCCTGTTCCCTAATTTCCCAGATCGATTCATTCCAGTTCCCGGTGGCGAATGGTTATGGTTGCGCCACGATTCCCGCGAAAATGGGCGCTCAAGCGCTGAATCAGATAAACTGAACGGTGCTGTCCCCCTGTGCAGCCAATGGAGACACTCAAATAATTACGATTTTGCGCTTCGAAACGTGGTATCCAGTCTCCGAGAAAGCGAAGTAAATCCTGGTACATATTCTCGACCAGGGGATGCGATTGAAGAAAATCGATAACTGCTGGATCGAGCCCGGTTTGGTTGCGCAGGTGAGGCTCCCAATGAGGATTGGGAAGGCAGCGCACATCGAAGACGAAATCAGAATCGCCAGGAACCCCATGTTTGAAGCCAAATGACTGGAATTGTAACGATAACGCACCCTGCAATCGGCATCCCACGCGTTCGCGGATGGTGGTAACCAGCTGATGCACGTTGGTGTGGCTGGTATCTAGAATCAAATCGGCATGCAAGGCAATTTTGCCCAGTAGGGATCGTTCTAAATGAATGGCCTCGATCAGAGGCAGCCCTTTTTTTGACAAGGGATGCTTGCGCCTGGTTTCACTGTAGCGCTTCAGTAAGGTAGCGACTTCGGCCTGTAGATAAACCACCTCGACTTCCACGCCCTGAGCACGGATTTCCGTCACAATCCATCCAAATTTGCGCAATTCTTCCACGCCGCTACGCGCATCGATGCCTACGGCCGCTATTTCATATAGCTTCAGTTTGGGTTTGAGCAATTGGGTAACAAATGCGGACAATAAGCCAAGAGGCAAGTTATCTATACAGTAATAGCCCTCATCTTCGAGCGCATGAAGTGCCAGGGTTTTTCCTGAACCGGAAAGCCCACTGAGAACGATGAGTTTCATGGTTTCTGGTGTTCCAATTGATGCAGCTGGCGCTGAATAAAGATTTCTGCCGCATCCTGTCCGGATCTGCGCAGCAGATGGTTGCGCGTGGCGGCTTCGACCAGAACGGCGAGGTTCCGACTTGGCGCCAGAGGAATGATGATAACCGGAATTCCGATATTAAGAATGACCGCTTCGCTGTGCATGCCATGCAGCCGGTCAGAGTCATCCTCAATGGGGGGAGGCTGAGCCTGCAATGAAATTATCAGACTCAGGTTTTTCATGGGCTTGATGGCGTTATCCCCATACATGGCGCGGATATCCAGAATACCTAAACCTCGTACTTCAAGCAGATCCTGGAGGAGGGATGGACAGCTGCCCTGCAGGGTGTCAGGGCGTATTCGGGCAAATTTTGGTGCGTCATCCGCGATCAGTCGATGACCTCGAGTAATGAGTTCTAACGCCAGCTCGCTCTTGCCGATATGACTTTCGCCCGTAATTAATACACCACTACTAAGGACCTCCATGAAAACCCCGTGTACAGTTTGACGCTCCGCCATGGCTTCATTCAGAAAAAAGCGAAGATGGCTGATGACTTCCTGATCGGGCAGGGGTGAACCCAACAAGGGAATTCCGCGGGCATCTGCCCCAGCGCGCAGGGCGGGTGGAATGATCAAGGCGTCGGCCACGATGATGACCTTGGCGGTGTGAAAAAAGTGCTGGGCGGATTCGGCCCGTTCTATCGCGGAAAGTTGTTTGAGATAAGCCATTTCCGCTATACCGATCACCTGGACATCGCAAGGGTTGACGGGATTGAGTGAATTAACCGCTGCTGCCCCGCCCCAAGGATAAAGATCCGGGTGAAGTCGTTTTTCGCCACCCGCATGACCAGCGACCCATTCCAACTGCAAAGACTCACAAAGACTGGAAAATAGCTTTTCGATGGAAAGGGGTGGAATATTCATACGACAAGTGTAGTGGATTGCTCTGGCATGAGGTATGCCCTATGATTAGGACCATCCGAATGGGGGCGAAAATACCCCATAATGAATGGCCAACCTGTCAGAGTTGTTATATAGCGGGCAGTTAAGCCGGGCGCATGAGTTCTCATGTGGAAGCAGGGATTATCCATACCGCGTTGCGTGCATCCCATTCCAGTAGCGTGCGATAAAGGGTTTCACGATCGGAACTGGCGCGCAGGCGATAGCCACTTTCCGGATTACGAAACAGTGTCGCTAATTGGGCGAGTAATTTGAGATGGAGATCATTGGCCTGGGATGGAACCAGCAGGGCAAACAGGAGATCCACCGGTTGTTGGTCAGGGGCATCGAAATCGATGCCCCTGACCAGTTGGATAAATGCGCCAATAGGATTTTCCAGACTATCCAGTCGCCCATGCGGGATGGCAATCCCCGAACCTAGCGCCGTGGTGCCAAGGTGCTCTCGGGCCAGTAGAGCATTGAAGACATCATGGACGCACAGATCCTGATTTGCACTGGTCAGTAGTTTGCTCAAAACTTCAAGTGCCCGTTTTTTGCTGGCTACGTTGATCTGGGCTGCAATATGCTCGGGAGTGATTAGATCACCAATCTGCATGCTGTTCGCCTTGTGTGCCGGTTTAAGCCAACCGTTTGTCAGCATCCGCTTTTCGGTGATCCTTGAGCTTCTCCTTATGCCTTAGAACTTGGCGATCGATTTTGTCGAGCAAGGCATCGATGGCGGCATACATATCGTCAGTTTCTGCATCGGCGTGAAGCTGATTACCACCCACCAGCATACTGACTTCGGCTTTTTGGCGACTCTTTTCCACGCTCAGGACGACTCGCACGTCAATGACGTTGGCAAAATGCCGGCTCAGCTTCTGGAATTTCTCCTCGACATAGCTACGCAAGGCGTCAGTCAGATCGAGGTGTTGTCCGGTGATGGTAATTTGCATAGATGCTCCTTGGTTAGGATTAAAGGGGTAACAACCGCTTACGTTTACTGGAGGCGTGAATATTCATGTGTTCCCGATACTTGGCAACCGTACGGCGGGCTACCTGAACGCCATTTCTTCTTAAAATAGTAGCAATTATGCTATCTGAAAGGGGTTTTCCCGGAGGTTCTGACTCAATCAGCTTGCGGATCATGGCGCGGATGGCGACAGCAGAGCATTCACCGCCGTCGGCTGTACCCACATGACTGGAAAAAAAGTATTTGAATTCGAAAATACCTCTGGGTGTATGCATGTATTTCTGAGTAGTTACCCGGGAAATGGTGGATTCATGCATTTCAACCTGTTCGGCGATGTCTCTCAGGATGAGTGGTTTCATGGCTTCCTCACCGTACTCGAGAAAGCCTTGCTGCAATTCGACAATGGCGGTCGCTACCCGCAGGAGGGTTGCATGCCGGCTTTGCAAGCTCTTGATGAACCAGCGAGCTTCTTGTAGCTGGCCGCGAATATAGGTGTTGTCGCTGCTGTTGTCAGCGCGCCTAAGCAGAGCAGCATAGGTTCGGTTGATCCGCAGGCGGGGAAGTGAGTCGGTATTGAGCTCGACCCGCCATCGTTGGTTTTGTTTGCGCACAAAAATATCCGGAATGATGTACTCGGAAGGCCGGGCGCTGATCTGTGCGCCCGGCCTGGGGTTGAGAGATTGAATAAGGCCGATCGCTGCTTGTAAAGAAATATCATCCACGGCGAGTTTTTTGCGCAGGGTGTTGACATCATGCGCCCCGAGTAGATCAATGTGATCCACAATAATTTTACGGCTCAAATCGATGAGAGCGGGATCAATATTCAGTTCGATCAGTTGGGCCAGCAGGCATTCGGTCAGATTGCGCGCTCCACAACCGACTGGATCAAGGTGTTGAATAAAATGCAGAATAGTTTCGATCTCAGCGAGATCGATACCTTCTTCGGGCCCGATTTCCTGGCCGAGGGTGGCATGAATAGCGACAAGATCTTCACCTAAATAACCATTTTCATCGATGGAGTCAATCAGGTTGATGGCGATCAGGCGGTCACGTTTATTTAATGGGGCGAGATGGATTTGCCAAAGCAGGCGATCGATCAGTGATTCTTCATCGTCACTCTGATCTGCATAAGGATCACGCTCGTCAAGTGTTGCTTGCGCCCCTGACAGAGGTGGCCCGCTGGACTCGTAGATATCCTCCCAGGTGCTGTCTACAGGGAGATCATCAGGGAAATTTTCTGTAGTTTCAAGATTGGATGTATCGCCCTTGTCGGTTACTTCCGGTGCTTGGGTTGAATCTCCTTCTGGTTCTGATGTGCTCGCGTTTTCATCTTCCGTTTCCAGGAGCGGATTGCTGTCCAGCATGTCCTGAACATGGGTTTTGAGCTCCAGGGTCGAGTATTGCAAGAGGCGGATCGCTTGCTGCAGCTGGGGCGTCATGGCCAGTTGTTGTCCCAGCTTGAGTTGGAGCGATAGTTTTATCATGGCATGTCCATCTGTCAATCAGTTCGATTGAAGTTGATGAATGAGTGATTTAAGGTAGTTCGTCTATGTTTTCATCATAGGATTATATGCCAAACTGGAGAGGGCAAGGGGAGGCAGCGGAATTTATAGCCGAAAATGCTCTCCCAGATAGACTTCCCGCGCCTGTTTGTCATGCAGGATGGTTTCCGGATCGCCTTCTGCGAGTAGCTTACCGCCGCTTAGGATATAAGCCCGGTGGCAGATACCCAGCGTTTCGCGAACATTATGGTCGGTAATCAGTACGCCGATGTTTCGGTCTATGAGATGCCGCACGATGCGCTGGATATCGAGGACTGCGAGCGGATCTATGCCCGCGAACGGTTCATCCAGCAAGATGAATTCCGGTTCCATGGCGAGCGCGCGGGCAATTTCCGTCCGTCGCCGTTCCCCGCCAGATAGGCTGTAGCCGATATTTTTTCGGATATGGCTAATCTGCAGTTCATCAAGCAACGATTCCAGTTTTTCCTGGCGGGCGGAGCGATTCATGCCTGGCCGCAATTCCAAGACGGCCAGGATATTGTCCTCAATGCTCAAGCCACGGAAAACGGAAGCTTCCTGAGGTAGATAGCCAATTCCGAGGCGGGCTCGTTTGTGGATAGGTAAGGATGTGATGTCCCGGTTGTTTAGATGGACAATCCCGGAATCTACAGAGGTCAACCCCACGAGGATATAAAAGCAGGTTGTTTTGCCGGCCCCATTGGGACCTAACAGACCCACAACTTCGCCACTGGTCACTTCGATGGAAACGCCATCTAGAACGCTGCGCTTGTGATAGTGTTTGACTAGATCAGTGCCTCGCAGAATACTCATGGTTTACCGGATTTCGATTGGCTGGGTGGTGGGGTAAACTCAGCCTGCACCCGCTGGTTGGTTTGGCCGGCCAGGATTTCTCCGGTGGTAGGTCGGTAAACGATGTGCGCAGATCGGAAGGTATCGCCGTTTTGTTGGATGAAGGCGTCTCCATTGAGAACAATAGTCTTTTCGCCAGGCCGATAAAGAATTTTCCCGGCATGTCCATCAATCGGTTTGCCGGAAGGGGTGACGTCTCGGAACTGTGCAGGATGGCCGATGAGGGTGAGCTGAGTGATTGCACCTTTGACCGTTGTGCGGATATCGAGCTTATCGCCGGTCAATTTAAGTTTGACCTGAATGACAACAACTCGCCCCCGGTAATTACCGCGCCCTGTTTTTTGGTTAAAACTAAACTGATTGGCACTGATATGGATTGGTGCTTCATGGGGAAGCACGGCAGCAGCCTGTGCGATAGTACCTCCGAAGGTCAGCATGAGCAGAAAAGCAATGAGGGAAAATGAAATGCTGAATATATACATTCTATTCCTTATAAATGCTAGTGACATGATGTTCGAATTTAATGGTTTGCCCGTTCAGATCAAGACGCAATCCCCGTCCAGAGGTTTGCAATCCCGGGCTGGTCAGAGTGGCGAGTCCGGGAGTCTGCGCAATCCGGGTACGAGTATCGATCATGACATTTGCAGTGACTAGCCGCAATCGGCCGGTCTTTAAGTGACGAGAAATAACGGCTCGCTTGGGCAATAGTATATGCTGGTGATCAGCGAGGATCAGGGCTAAAGGGGCCGTCATTAGTAGCGGGACGCCACGGGTCGGGAAGAGGGTAAGGTGGACATCGATCAAGTGGGTGATGTCATCCGGCAGAGTATGGGTGAGATGGGTTGCCCGTATACGGTAGCGAGGTTTACCATCGGTGCGAAACTGGGTCAGGATAATATCGGTAGCCCGATAATTCACGCCTCGTACCGGCGGATGTGGTTTCCCCAGGGGCGATGTGAGCAACCAAGTCAGCCAGATCAGGATGGCCGGTAGGAGGATAATGGAAGCGCCCAGCGAGAAACGCTGCCAGTTCATTGCCAAGCGCCCGGATATCAGGCGAGGTAGGGTGATAGCATGGCGTCTAGGGTACCTTGGACGCGCATGATACGTTCGCAGATTTCCCGCACGGCCCCGCGCCCACCTTTGAGTTGGGTCGTCCAGTCGGCCAGATCAAGCACCAGGGGTGAGGCATCTGCAACGGCAATACCAACACCACAATGGCGCATAACCGGCAAATCGAGTATATCGTCGCCGGCAAATGCGACGGTTTCAGCTGTCATTTTACTGTTTACCAGGAGTTCCTCGAAGGCGATTCGTTTGTCGCGGCGTCCCTGAATAACATAATTGATGCCGAGATCAGCTGCCCGTCGCACTACGACTTCAGAGCGCCGGCCGGTGAGCAGGGCGATCTGGACCCCGGTTTGTTGGAGCATCCGTAGTCCATGCCCATCGCGCGAATGGAATGCTTTATATTCTTGTCCATCGTCACCCAGGATGAGGCGGCCATCGGTCAGTACGCCGTCGACATCAAGCACCAGCATGCGGACGGCACGCAGCTTCTGATCCAATAAAACCGGGCTTTCGATAGGCATTGGCAGCCTCTCAGGTAAATTCGTGATGTTAGACAACGCCTGCCCGCAATAAATCCTGCATATTCAAGGCGCCCACTAGATAGTTTTTGCTATCGATTACTGGCAGGGCGTTGATGCGGTTGTCCTCCATCAGTTTGACGGCTTCCGCAGCCAGCAGGTTGGGGTGTATTGAACGGCACGGGGAGGTCATCACGCTGCCGATCATAGTACGATGAATGTCATAACCCTGATTCAGGGTGCGGCGTAAATCTCCATCTGTAAAGACGCCGAGAACACGGCGCTGATCATCCACGATGACGGTCATGCCCAGACCTTTCCGGGTGATTTCAAGTAGTGCATCGGCGAGCGGTATCTCTGCTTCGATGGCTGGGATTTCATCGCCCCGGTGCATGATGTCGCCAACATGCAGTAACAACCGGCGCCCCAGCCGCCCGCCAGGATGAGAGCGGGCAAAATCTTCGGCGGTGAATCCGTGCGTTTCGAGCAGTGCGATGGCCAACGCGTCGCCCATGGCAAGTGCTGCGGTGGTGCTTGCAGTGGGGGCCAGACCCAGCGGGCAGGCTTCACGTTCTATGCTCACGTCGATGTGTACACTGGCCTCGCGAGCAAGCGTGGACCGGGAATTCCCGGTCAGAGCAATCAAAGGCACGCCGAGGCGGCGGATAATGGGCAAAATGATCAGGATTTCTTCCGTTTCTCCCGAGTTGGAGAGTGCCAGTACGACATCGTTTGGGGTAATCATACCGAGATCGCCATGACTGGCCTCGCCCGGATGAACAAAAAATGCGGGGCTGCCCGTGCTGGCCAGGGTAGCTGCAATTTTGCTTCCAATATGCCCGGATTTTCCCATGCCAAGGACTACGATGCGTCCTTGGCAGGCATGCAGATGATGGCAGGCCTCAACGAAGGACGCATCGATGCGTTGGCTCAATGCGCTCACTGCATCGGCTTCAGCACGGATAACAGCGAGTCCCAGTCGTTTGAGCTTCGCGGCATCCAGCGGTAGATTTTTAAGAGTAGAGGTCGACTTAGATTTCATCAGTGATAAAGATTCCCAACAGTAAGAAGCTCTCGACACCGTTGATACGACACTCACCGCGAGGGCTGCTGAAGGCGAACGACGACAAGGTGACCGATGACAAGGTGACCGATGACAAGCGATGGTACGCCCATTGCGAGCCAAAGCGACAGAGCCTTCGACGCAACGATCCGCTCCCAGACTGGCAGCACAATCCCGACACCCAGGACGATAACGGACAGCAGCATCAGTCGTGTCGTCCAGTTTGTCGGCCGGGCAGAGAGGGGGAAAGAATTCTCTGCGGAAAAATGCGCCAGCATCAAGCTGGCCAACGGCTTATTTTGAAACGGAAATATAAGATTATACATTGTTGAGCTGGTATGTACGCTCTACGCAGGTTGGGGTATTCAGCTGAGGTTCCCAGTAGAGGATTTCCTGGGCGCGCCTAGTATCGAGCGCAAGTGAATAGCGGGTACTTTCCACCCAGCCTGACTCTCCTACTGCCGGGGTAAATTTCCACAGCAGGCGATGCAGGGCGGCAGCCGGCTTCAGCGGCAGCGGTAGCCGCAGATGTCGGTGGAGCCCGGGCATGTCATGCAGACTCAGCGCGGGTTGTGTGGCCAGATTGAAAATACCGGGCCTCTCTTTTTTGATCACGAGGACGATAGCCTGGATAACGTTATCTTCCCAGATGCATTGCGTCAAGACACAGCCTTGTCCAATATGAAATGAGTCTGAAGGGGGGGTCATGTTTCTAACATGAAATGAGTCTGAAGCTGGAAGAGGAACCGTTCA